>CAKRAT010000005.1 GCA_934295165.1 uncultured Dorea sp.
ATTCAATCCATCCACCCAATTACACAAAATCACAATCGTCTCATAATTTACATTGATGTATGTACGCCACCTTTTCTGCCGCCAATAACTTTCTTGCCTTTCAGATCTTCCCATTTGAAATCCTTGATATCTTCTCTGGCAACCAGGAAGTTTCCGGCACGCTGGGTGAGTTGTGCGAAGTTTACAACATAATCATTCGCGCCCTCGTTATAGGTGTAGATCGAAGCTTCCGAACCCATGAAGCCGATGTCGGCAGTTCCGGAGAGGACAGCCGTCATAGTTTTGTCGGCTCCAAATGGAACAGTATAGTTAGTACAAGACGCATCACAGAAAATCGACAGAGGTTATGGCACTGTCTTCATTTATATGGATTTCCTGAATGATAGACCGCCAGAACGCTCTGCGATTTTCCTGTGATAATTGATCATACATTGTTCTAAAGTCCGTATTCAACAGTTCTTCAAGATAGCTGTAGTTTGGAGCAGGTTCTGGAAGAACTTTTTGCAGATCATTTAATTCGCTTTCGACACGACTGTACTCTTCATTGTAATAATCCCATTCAATCCGTCCCTTCTGGAATAGAAAGTTAAGACGATCCAATTCTTTTCTCAACTTCTCGGGGGACTGCTTTTTCTTTTGTTTCTCTTTCTCTTTTTCGATTTTCTTGCACTTTACCTTATAATTTTTGTATTCATCCTCTAAATTATCAAGTAGATAATTTTCAACGAGGTTCTGACTCAGTCTGTGTCTGTAAGAACATATGTGATCGATCATAGCTCTGTTGCAACGATAATAGCAGTAAGTTCTTTTTGCACCAGTTTTCCTGTTGATGATGGACGAACACCCGGTACCGCATAGCAATTGACCACACACAGGACATCGAATCATTCCTGCAAACAGATAGATGCGGCCGGAAGGCGTAGCTTTAACATTTCGTTTTTGTATTTTCTGTAATTTGTTCCATTCATCTTCAGTAAGATATGCAGGGCAGTAAGGGAATCCTCTGTAGGTACCTTTGTAGAATTCGCTGGAAAGTAGCGTCCTCATGATCCCGAAACTGAAATCAGGATCATAGGTTTCTTGTATGTATCTGAGAGTGGCGCACTTATTCTGATGTTTGAAAAAATATTCATAAAAGGCATTCACGACATGTTCTCGATCAGGATCCTTTATCATTCGCTTCTGACCATCAACAATCCCGGATTTATATCCATAACCCATATTCACATCACCGAAAATTAATTTACCGCTTCTGATCGATGCTTCGTTCACAAATTTGATACGCTCACTGGTGGTATCGACTTCGTTCTGGCCAATCGACAGAACCACATTAAGCTGCAGTCTTCCATCTCTAGTTTCCATGTTGATCCCTGGCTCGCTGGTACTGATCCAGCGGACGTTGTGGCTGTCAAGAACATCCTGTACTTTGTAGAAATCAGACAGGTTACGAAACCATCTATCGATACGCCAGAAGATGATAACATCGATTTTCCCGGCTTCTACATCTTGCAGTAGAGAATGTATAGCCTTACGCTTTTTAAGCTCTTTACGGGCAGTTTTTCCCTCATCGGCATATACACCGACGACAGCCATATTGTGTTCCTTGGCATAATTGGTAAGATATTCTTTTTGCGCTTCCAACGATTTGCCGTGCATCATTTGTTCGGTAGTGGATACACGGATATAGATTGCACAGCGTTCAACTTTAGTCGTCATATCATATCACCTTTCCTAAAATGTACGCAAAAAAGGGTACAAAAATAACACCTATACAGGTGTCAGGGAAATGTGATATAATATTCTTGTTCAGGGAATGTTATATTGTGCCTTGACACTGTATAGTATTCAATAAGCCGTTTCTGTTGGTAGCAGGGACGGTTTTATTAATTATTCATTTAAATGTGGTGGACAACATTTTTTACATGGAACATATCCTAAGTCTATAGCATGATTAAATGGAATTTTCTGGCAATTAATAGACCCACTACAATGAGGATTAGTGTGGTATTTTTGCGTTTTCCGATTAATCCAAATATAATTTTTCACCTCTATATGTATGCCAAGTGCTTGCTCTAATCGACTAATATCATCTGGGTAAGAATGACAATATTCATTAAGCGAATTATTAATAGCACGTTGTAATCGGGTATATGGTTGTTTGAACCGAAAACAATTAAGTGCAAATAATAACCGAGAAATTCCATTATACGCAGTTGCTTTATCAGCACGTAAATGTTGCTTGGCGGAGAAATTATATACTCGCCCACCGTGTGCAGCTAAGTTTCGGTATTCTAAACATAGAAAAAGAGTATCGGAGAGCAGGTCCTTGTAGTATTCTTCGTTTTCATCAGATACAATGTCTCCGTATAATTCTCGAATTAAAATGTCACGTTGCTTCTTTTTTAGAAATCTTATATAATTGACCAATGTACCAAAGTATGCACCTTTGAGGAGTATCCACGGAGGTACATATCCATATTTATTCCTATAGTATTGAATAGGTTCTTTGTTGGATTTTTCAGCTAAATCAAACAGTGTTTTTAAAATTCTATCTCTTCTAAAATAAGAATCAGAAACTTTTTTGTCTCGGTAATTATTTTTCTTTAAATACTGATGATGATCTATACCGAAATCTTTACCTACAATATTAGCAACAACTGCACGAAGGTGTTCTTCGATGTCTATCATAGAAAGTAGAACAGCATTGCGTAGATTATGATCTAAAGTAAATAGTGCAAAAATCTGTTCAAATGTTACGCCGGGATTATATATTTTTTCGCCGTATAAACGGGTAATGTATGGATCTCGGTAACCATTGATAATATTATAATAACCATAAGTAGATAATTTTGCCATTGCAGCAGATTCGTCGATAATAGTGAGTTGTTGTTTTTTTAGTTTTTCAATTTGTTCTTCTACTGTAGTATATACATAATCGTTCATGTGCAACTCCTTTGTATACAAAAAGAGCCCGAGAAAAAATCTCGAGGCTCTTCTTGTGACCGGATACCAGCCATTTCACTAAACAGTGATATTATATCATATGTAAAAATGATGTCAAGTATTCCTCGAAAAAAATATAAAATTGTTATAAGCCATTTTGTGTAGGGCCTAATTTATCTTCCCCAATCGTTAAACGGGAAATATCTAGTTAAATGGAAGTCCTTCATCTATTGAATCTGGGATATCCATAAATCCGCTAGCAGTCTCGTTATAGTCCCATTCCTTTAAAAAACCTGCATTGTAAAATGTAGAATAACTTCCACAAATAGGACAGAAGCGAGCATTGGAAGGTAAAGGTTCGTTATAATAACAGTCATTATTGGAACATTTATTCACAAGATTTTCCCCACAAATTTGACAAAAATCCCCTTCTATATCAGTTTCTTCGTTTGAACAGTTTGGACATTCTGTTAATTTTCCGTTTTCATGAGTGTCTAATTTTGGATAAATCATATTTCCATCTCCCCATTGTATTGTTTTATTGCCACAGATTGGGCAATACTTTCCATAACGTTGAATAAAACTAGCTTTGCAAGTCTCACATTGTTTTTTGTATATGAAATTATAATAATAATGAAACATTCGATTATCATATTCGTCTTGAGCATCAATATGTGATTTCCAATTAAGGTATTCATAGTATCGTTTCCGTGATGCAGGATCAGATATTTTACATAAGATTTTAATCTCATTAGAATTTCGTATTTTAAATCCAGCTAACACTACATGCGGGACAAGTATTAATTGAGCAAAATAATCAGCTTCTTCTTCTAAATAATTGTATTCTTTATCGGACAAAGCGCATCTAAAAATCCTTGTGTTGTTATTTCTTTTATGATGTTCCAAAAGTACATGACCTAGTTCATGTGCAATATTCCATCTATATCTATTCGAAGTAACTATATTTATATCTATATCATTATAATAAATAAGATAACATTCTTCATTTGCATAGTAATCAGTAAATGCGTCTTTTGTTTGTGCAAACATTCTCATCCTTTCGTAAGAAATATCAAATAGTCGCATATGTTTACTATATGGTATGAGACGAATGTTTTCGTAACTTCGTGCAATTGCTTTGATTTTGGTAGGTAAGGTACATTTTTTTAAACGGAGCAATGCATTATAAACAATATTTTTTATTTCTAAACGTCTTTTAGTGGATATATTAGTCTGGATCATCCTCGTCATCATCATCCTTAAAGTATTCTGAAAAAGAACGTTCTAATATATCCATCATGAACTTTTTGTCGGGTTCTGGCATTTTTTGGCGTGCGCGTTCAATTCGTCTGATATCGGGATCTGTATTTTCTATAGCTTCTTCCACATCGCGTCCGCGCAACGTGTTTAAATCAGTATTAAAGAAGTCGGCAATTTTTTCTTCAGCTTCAAAGTCAGGTTCTCTTTTTCCAACTTCATACATGCTTATACGAGAAGCGGACATTCCAAGTTTCTCGGCAAGTTCGCTTTGCGATAAACCTTCTCTGGTTCTAAAGTACTTAAGCATATCTTTAAATTCTGGCATTGCACTCACCTTTTTCCTTTCTTTAATTATGTGATTAAATTATTACACATTTCGTGAAAAAAATCAAGATATAATATACACAAAACGTGTTGACAAAAACACACAAATTGTGTATATTATAAAAAACAACACGAAACGTGAGCGAATGGAGGTGAGAATGTGCTTGAAATGAATGCTAAGGCAATAGGTAAAAGGCTTATTGAATTAAGAGGAAATAAAACACAAGAGGAGGTTGCAAAAAGCTTAAATATAAGTATTTCAGCATTATCTATGTATGAACGTGGAGAGCGAATACCAAGAGATAATGTTAAAATTCGTATTTCATCTTATTACAAAAAACCTATTCATAAAATTTTTTTTGAGTAAATAAACACGAAATGTGAGTAAAAGGAGATTAAATGGAAGTAGTAAAGATTTTTAACTCAGAAGAGTTTGGTGATATCCGAACAGTACAACTTAATAATGAAACATATTTTGTAGGAAAAGATGTTGCGACAGCTCTTGGCTACGCAGACACATTCGGGGCGCTGAAAAAGCATATTATGGACGAAGACAAGCTGGTCTGCCAAATTGACAGTGCAGGTCAAAAAAGAGATGTGACCGTAATCAACGAATCTGGCTTATATGCATTAATCTTTGGAAGTAAGTTAGAGTCAGCCAAGAGATTTAAGCACTGGGTAACAAGCGAAGTGCTTCCAGCAATTAGAAAGATAGGTTCTTATCAGATGTCAAAGCCAGAAGGAAAAGAGCTGTTGGCAATGGCGGTACTGGAGGCACAGAAAACTATTGAACAGCAGACTAATGAAATCAAGCGAATGAAACCTAAGGAAATATTTGCAGATGCGGTATCTACGAGTCATACATCTATTTTGATCGGAGACCTTGCGAAGCTTTTGAAGCAAAATGGTGTTGAGACCGGTCAGAAAAGACTTTTTGAGTGGCTTAGAGAGAATAGCTATCTGATTAAAAGAAAAGGCGCTGATTGGAATATGCCGACTCAGAAAGCAATGGAGCTTGGATTGTTTGAAGTCAAGGAAAGTACAGTGAATAATCCAGATGGTTCAGTCAGAATCAATAAAACAACCAAAGTGACAGGTAAAGGTCAGCAGTACTTTATTAATAAGTTTCTGGCATAGGAAAATTGAACTTGATTGGAGGTAGAAGATTGGAACGCTATAAGGAAAAGATTCTTAATATGTTGGACAAGTTCGATAACCCAGAAGAGGATACGAGACTTTTAAGTCAAATCTACACGATCATGCGTATAGGGTTAGAAAAAAGATCTCGATTATATAAGCCTATAAGTGAAAGAAACAGAGATATTAATCATATAGTTACTCTTTTAAAGAAGGCTTCACCCGAGAAGGTAAAAGAGATTTTGATATTTGTAAAGGAATATACAGGAGGCCAAGAATGAAACGCTTATGTCCGACATGTTTTACAGAACTTCCAGAGAAAGCAAATTACTGTCCGGCGTGCGGAAAGTGTATGAAGTACCCTGTAGAATTACCAGGAATTATTGGTAGAAAGATTTCACCGTACATACGAGCAGTTGCAATAGCCGATTGTGCGATTCATATTGAAGATTAAGAGGCAACAAGTACAAACAGTGATACATAAACATAACCAAGGAGATAGAAAGCGGGTGGTGAGTATGAAACCGGATATGGAAAAAATCATTGAGGTGTTGATATCTTTTCTGGAAGAACAGGAAAAGGTGGAAATCACCTATACCATAGAGAAAACCGCTTAGGCGGTAGAAGGGAGGACAAGCATGAAGAGAAGAGGACCAAGAACAAAATGGCAGAGAATCGTCCGGGAAGTGGTGTTTGAGCTGCTGATTGGCGGAGCAATCGGGCTTGCATTCGATGCAGTGTTATTTATTTGGTTGTTTGCAAAGTGAAAGGGGTGAGGACATTGCAAGAGATACCAAGACTGATGGATGATCATGAGTTCCGGAAAGAACTGGAAAGAATCCAGGAGCACTTAAATGCGATCAGTAAGGGTTCAAATACCGTAGAGGTGCGGAGAAATTACCTGATTAGCTGGGTGACGATACCATCAGCAAAGATTTATACGCCGGATCAGTTAAGGCAGATCTTTGATCTGACGTGGAAATAAGAAGAGCACCCGTATAAGCCGGCAAGCTTTGGGCGCTCAGAAAATTAGTCAACTATATTATATGAGAAGAAAGGAAATTAGTCAAATGATTAAAGTAACATCACAGTCCGTTTGCAACGGAAAAACAGGATGCCAGGTGGAATTGCTTGGATCCGGAGCAGAGTTATTGAAGGAATATAGAGGCGTTGCAGCGGCAATGTATAAATCGCTTCGTGGACATATGCCAGAAGAACTGGCAAAAGAAGTTCTGGTAAGTATTACAAAGGAAGCCATTAAGCAGACGGAGGAGAAAAGATGAAGACACTGAAAATTACAACGGATAATAAGATTTCGATCGTCGATCTGAATTTTGATCATGAAAGTTTGAGAGAAGAAGTTGGCGGATATGTAGAGTTAGTGAGAACCCAGAAACTGCTGGATTATTTCAAAACCAAAGTAGTCATGATCGTAGATGAAGAAGGTCTTGTGAAGAATCTTCCGGTGAATCCGATGGGATGTTATTTCTATGACACGAACAAACATGGGAATCCTATTGTAGGAGATGTGATCTTAGGCCTGCTGGTTGGATTTGATATGGATGTTATCGGTTTGGGTGATCGGGATGCAGAGCAGTGGATGGAAAAGATACTGAAAGATTTTCCTGTATTGCAGAAGGAGAACATAGTAAATGAGTAGAAGAAAGAAGAAGGCGAAACCGGATAACCGATGTTGCGAGAATTGTGTGAACTGTCTGCCGGTAGGAGATGGTGATCATATTTGCAACATGGATCCAATCAAAGTAGTTTTGGAAGAATATAGCTTTTCTGCGGATTACTTTTGGTGCAGCGGTAGCCTTTGGGCGGAGGAATAGAGAATGTATTACAACGAATGCCCGTTATGCGGAGCAAATTTAGATCCTGGAGAATCATGCGACTGCCAGGAGGAAAAGAAAAGCAAAAAGAAACTGCAGTTAAAGAACCAGAGCGAACGCCAGAATAGAGCATTGCAGCTTTGTGCAGAAACAGGGTATCAGATATGAATGATATTTTTAAGGCTTATGATTTCGAAAATGAACAGCAGTGGTTAAAAGGTAGAATGAACGGGATTGGCGGCAGCGATGCAAGTGCTGTAGTCGGGATGAATCCATACAAAAGCAATATTGATCTGTTTGAAGAAAAGATTGGCAGGGTGATACCGAAAGATATTTCGGACAAGCCGTGCGTGATCTACGGAAAGAAAGCAGAAGAATACATCCGGGAATTATTCAAATTGGATTATCCGGAATACACGGTTGATCATCACGAATTCCGGATTCTGCAGAGTAAGGACCATCCGTTCATGCAGGCATCTCTTGATGGCGAGCTGACCGATCGGGAAGGTCGTAAGGGAATATTGGAGATTAAAACTACAAATATTCTGCAGTCCATGCAGTACGAAAAGTGGAAGGACCGGATTCCGGATAATTATTACATACAGGTATTGCATTATCTTTTGGTAACCGGTTGGCAGTTCGTAGTTCTGAGAGCGCATTTGAATACCAACTGGGGTAACGAAAAGCGTACAACAGTCAAGCATTACTTTATTGAAAGAAGTGATGTGGAAGATGATCTTACAATGCTGCAGCAGGAAGAAGAAAAATTTTGGAGATATGTGGAGAGCGGAAGAAAGCCCCCACTGATTCTCCCGGAAATATAGGAGGTATTTTATGTTGGAGTTAAAAATCTTCAGTCCACAGGAAAGTGGATTTGTGCCGGAAATCAAGTGGAACAATGAGGAACTGAAGGCAGCAATTGCCGAGAAGATGAAAGAGTACAACGGATTGGTCTTTACAGAAGAGACTATTTCTGAGGGAAAGAAAGACAGGGCGAACTTAAATAAACTTCGTGGAGCAATTGATGACGAGAGGAAACGTGTTAAAAAGCTGTGCATGGAGCCATACGATAAATTTGAAAAAGAAGTAAAAGAAGTTCTGGCATTGGTCGATGAACAGATCAGCGCAATTGATGTTCAGATCAAAGAAGTTGAGCAGATCAGGAAAGAAGAAAAGCGGAAAGCGGTCCAGGAACTATTTGAATCTATCGGCTTCCAGAAGTTTGTGACACTTGAAATGATCTGGGACGAGAAGTGGCTGAATGCATCAGTAGCGTTGTCGAAAGTAGAAAACCAGATGAAAGAAACGATGTATAGAATCGGCGAGGAAGTAGGGACAATCAGCAGATTGCCGGAATTCAGCTTCGAAGCAATGGAAGTCTACAAAAAGACGCTGGATCTTACACAGGCAATTAAGAAAGGACAGGAGCTGGCTGACATTCAGAAGAGAAAGGAAGAAGCGCTTGCCAGACAGAAAGCCGAGGAAGAGAGAAGAAAAGCAGAAGAAGCAGCTGCAGGAAAGGAATCAGAAAATCCGGAAGAAGCTGTGGATACTCATGATGCGCCTAAAAAAGCCGAGGAGAATGACTATACAAGAGTTGTTTCAGAACCGGTCATGAGAATAGATTTCCGTGTATGGGGAACTAAAGAACAGATTCTGGCATTACGTGATTACATGAAACAGAACAATTTAAAATTTGGGAAGGTGGAATAAAGCATGGCAGTAAATAACAGTCTGGCAAAAAAGCCAGTAAAAATGGGATTAACAGCATATCTGTCACAAGATGCTGTTAAGAAACAGATTAATAATGTGGTAGGTGGAAAGAACGGGACAAGATTTATTTCAAGTATTGTGTCTGCAGCCCAGGCAACACCGGCATTACAGGAATGTACGAATCCGAGTATCTTGTCTGCAGCACTTTTAGGAGAGGCGTTGAATCTTTCCCCTTCTCCGCAGCTGGGACAGTTTTATATGGTTCCGTTCGACAATAGGAAGAAAGGCTGTAAAGAAGCACAGTTCCAACTTGGATATAAAGGCTATATTCAGCTGGCGGAGCGTTCTGGATATTACAAAAAACTGAATGTGCTTGCTATTAAGGAAGGGGAATTGATCCGATACGATCCACTTGATGAAGAAATTGAAGTAGAGCTGATTGATGATGATGTGATCCGTGAAGAGACTCCGGCAATGGGATATTATGCCATGTTTGAATATGAAAATGGATTCCGGAAAACAATGTACTGGTCCAAAAAGAAAATGATGGCACATGCGGAAAAATATTCACCTGCATTCGGCAGAAATGGCGGAGCGAAGACTTTGGAACTTTTAGAGCAGGGCAAAATTCCAGAAAAAGATCTCTGGAAGTATTCTTCTTTCTGGTTTAAAGATTTTGATGGTATGGCATTAAAAACCATGCTTAGACAGCTGATCAGCAAGTGGGGAATCATGAGTATCGATCTGCAGAAGGCAATTGATAAAGACATGGCAGTTATTCAGGAAGATGGATCCGCAGACTATGTAGAAAATGCTGCAGACGAAATCGATAACGATAATGTTGTGGCAGAACAGGAGATTAAAGAGGTGCAGCCAGAAACGAAAGCACCGGATCCTGAGAAAGAATCAGATCAGAGAGAAGCATCCGATATTGAAGCGGAGTTTTTCAATAAATAACGCAGGAGGTACATAAGCAATGAAACATGTAGATTTAGAAAAGTTTGCAAATGGAGCATTTTCTGCACAGGTGAACAGAGCCATTGAAGAGGTGACAGAGAACATCCAGAACCCTAACACGGATGCCGGTGCTACAAGAAAGATTACAGTCACAATTGCATTTAAACCAAATGCAGAGCGTAACTTTGTTGCTACCGGCGTACAGACAAAGACAACACTTGCACCGGCACTGGGAGCTGTTACTGCTTTCAGCATGGGCAAGAACCTGCAGACCGGCGAGGTAGAAGCAATTGAAATGGGTAACCAGATCCCAGGGCAGATGTCAGTAAATGATATACCAGGAGTTGTTCCGGAGAATGTAGTAGAAGTTGAAGGTAAGACAGTAGATACAGAGACTGGTGAAATTGTTGGCACTGCAGGAAGCAAAGTTGTAGATCTTAGAAGAAGAGAAGCATAAGGAGGAAAAGTAAGATGATGGAAGGATTAAAAGACGCATTACAGTATATTACAGGATTGAAAGAAAAGAGCATGGAACCGAAGCTGGTAGAGATTGAAGGAAGAACCTATTGCACTGACAATGGTCTTACCAGATATCACAGATTCCCAATGGCGTCAGATATTGAGGTGAACACGCTGACAGCACTGGTGGATTATATCAAAGGAAAACCGGAAGAATTAAGGGAATCTTCTATTATTCATGTGGTAAGCCCAACAAGGGTTCTATTGTATTCAGGTCTGATCGATGAAAGAGACAGAGAGAATTTGATTGATGCCAGGGCAATTGTAAATGAGTTTTCATTTGACAGTTATTATGATCAGGAACGTTTTTTGATCGAGCTTCAGGCAAACTTTGTAGAGACAGAGGACCTCATTACGATCATGCAGGTTGCCGGCAATATTAAATCCGGAACAACTGCCAATTATTCGGATGATGGGGTATCGCAGAAGACAACGATCAAAACGGGCGTGGAGCTGGCTGATGTGATCGTACCAAATCCGGTTAAGCTGAGACCATACCGTACATTTGCAGAAATCGAACAGCCGGAGAGTTCTTATGTATTCCGTATTAAGGATGGAGACCGGGGACCGGCATTTAAACTGGTAGAAGCTGATGGTGGTTTATGGAAGAATGCAGTCATGAAAAAGATTAAGGAATATCTGGAGTTTGAACTGAGTGAAGAATTAGAGAAGCATAAGATCACAGTCATTGCTTAAGGTTTGTACTTCCTTTTGGATTGTATCACGAATGTAACTTATTGATTATGCAGTATTCCATGGGATAGATGATCATTTATTGCTATCCCATGGAAAGAAAGGAGCAATGGATGAATTCTGTGACATTTCATGTTCCGGGAAAACCCCAGGGGAAAGCAAGGGCGAAGACAGTCAGAAATAAGCATACAGGGGATTCAATGACCTATACGCCGGAAACAGATCTGCTGTATGAGAATTACATCAAGGACCGGTTCCTGAATAAATGTAATGGAATGTTCCTGGAACGGGGCAAGCCGGTAGCTCTCCGGATCGTGGCGAGATTTCTTCCGCCGAAGAGTACAAGTAAGAAACGTATTGCTCTTATGCTGGAGGGAAAGGAACTTCCGCTTAAGAAGCCGGATATGGATAATATCGTAAAAGTTGTAGCAGATGCCTTGAACGGCGTCGCATACCGTGATGATACACAGATCGTTATGGTGGTGGCAAAGAAAGTCTATTCTTCGTTGGAAGGACTGGACGTTACTGTGGAAGAATATAAGGGATAGGAAAGAAGGTGCAGCATGGTGGAAGAGGCTGAGTTTCCAAAATGCAGGATATATCTTCCAACGGCAAGAAAATTACAATCTCGGAATATTAAGATACGCTATAAAACATTGTGAGATGTGTCTAATAGATTTATTTCCAGAAAAGATGTAAGAAAATACATTTTTGAACAGAAAGGAAAGAAATGTTATTTGTGCGGATCAGAAAAGGATCTGCAAATTGATCATATAATATCGGTTTACAAAGGTGCGAAAGAAATGATTTCTTGCGATATCATTAATTCATATGGAAATTTGATGCCGATATGCAGAAAATGTAACGCTCAAAAGAGTGTGGAGGAGCTATAGCGTGGCAGGACGACCAAAACAAGGAATAGATTATTCGGGTTGGTCGGTTGATATATTTGATGGTGATAAAAAGATAGATAAGCTTCTGGATGCAAAAGGTTGGAAGGGATTCGGGATCTACTTCTTTTTGTGTCAGAGAGCATATAAAGTAAATGGATATTTCTATGAATGGGGCTATGACGACTGTGCAACTACAGCAAGAAAGATGGGCGGCGGCATCAGTTCCGGTACAGTGAAAGAAACTGTGGACTACTGCTTACAGGTGGATCTCTTTGACAAGAGGTTATTTGATGAGTGGGGAGTGCTTACCAGTAGAGGTATCCAACGGCGTTTCTGGACAGTGCTTTCGGAACGGCGGAACAAAACAGTATATAGCGAATATTGGCTTTTGAAACCCGAAGAATGCAAAGGCCTAGTTAAAGTCAGCCTTTTTCCAGATGTGCAACCGACAAATAGTTATTTGCAAGGTGCAAATGATGATGTGCAACCTATAAAGAATAGTAAAGTAAACAAAAAAGATAATACAGCATTTCAGTCTCCGGAACTTGAATCGGCTTTCCAGATGTATCTTCTTGTTCGAGAACATAACTATGGAGCGATTCTTCCGGAACAGATACAGGCTCTGAGGGAGGATCTGTTGAGTTTGAGTAATAAGCCGGAGGAACAGATTGCTATCGTGAAGAAGGCAACGGCTGGTGGTTATAAGGAATTTCGGGGAATGAAGAAAGGAAAGAGAACATCGACAGTAAAGAAGAAGGACAACTTTAATAATTTTGATGGCAGATCTTATAATCAGGAGATGTATATGGGATTGATTGAAAAATAGATGGAGAGAAAGCAATGTTGGTAGAGAAGAACTTAAAAGAAGCGTTGGAATATTACATAAAGGGCAAACCAGTAACGGCACTTTGGATAGGTGAAGACGGCGGTATGAATGCAATGCCGTTGTCGGATATCCTTGACCAGCCAGAGAATCACTTTCTGGTAGATGTCCCGGCAGTTGCAAATCCGGATTTCGAACAGGCTGTGCAGGAGATGACAGAAGCTGATCAGATAGATCCGGAAGAAATCATTCGGGCAGTGCATGAAACACAGGAAAGTATTACCCCCCCCCAGAGAAGCCGGAGGAAAGGATGGAAGAAGAAACGATAGATCTTCCGGCGGACAATATCGAAGATAAGAAAGAGAAGATCCGGAAACTGGTAGAGGAAGGATATACCAATCGTGAGATTGCTGATCAGACCGGTATTCCGTTCGGAACAGTCGGGTATCATGCAGCGAGATTCCGGAAGAGAGAAAAAGAGCCCGCAGTAGACAATTCAGACCGGCACCTGTGTAAGACTTGCAAGTTCCGGAGCAACCGGCCGACAGTGAATAGCTGTGATTATGCCGGACTTATGAAACACAGTCGTGGATGTAAGGCAGAGGAATGCACGAAATATGAGAAGGGTGCACGGATGCGAGTAAAGGATGTGGAGGGATAGATCATGGAGAGATTAACACATAAAAGAGAGAACGGTATAAAGCGAGGGTACTGGTCCCCGAATAAGAAACAGGAGCTGGTGGATAGACTGGCAATGTATGAGGACAGGGAAGATGCTAAGGACACAAATGTCCCTGGCAAATGGATTCCGTACAATGAGAGACTGCCGGAGGATGAAAGTTACATATTGGTATCATTTGAGAATGCACCAATGCTGGATATCGCAAGGTATGAAGAAAATGATGAAGGCGGTACATTCTATCCGGGAGATGATGAAAAATCTTATTCAAGCTATGGAATATTTGTGAATGCCTGGATGCCGTTGCCGGAACCATACAGGGAAGAGGATGACTGAATCATAAGAGACAGGATTGTAGCTGTGATCAAGATATTACTTATGGCGATTGGATTAATTATAATTTTTAGGAGGTAAGCGAAGGGAACAAAGAAAATAATAATATTCATCGTTGTCATCTGTGCACTCTTTGTAGTATGGAGTTTATGTGTTGTAGGAGCAAGTGCGGATGAGCAATTAAAAAGAATATGCGATAAGGAGATAAGGCAGATGAACTATAAGGTTGAAAAGAAAATTGTTTGTAAGGAAACAGGTGAAGAGTTAAAAGTTGGTGATGAAGTATCGATTCGATATACCAGTGGTGGCGGTAATGGTTGCTGCCGGATCACGAAGATTACAGATACAGGATTCCATTACAGTACCGGAGGAACAAGGCAGGATAAGAGCGTACAGCTTAAGGATATAGTGGAAATCTGGAAAAGAGAACAAAACGACGAAGGAGCTGAGAAATGATTGAACAGAGGAAGAGACAGAAGACGGGTAAAGATAGATGATCAGAGACGCTATGGCAAGCTGGAGAACAGTTGCAATGCGAAGGCAAGTGAGAGATTCCGTACACCACCAGCTTACAAGAGCTATACAGTAGATGATTACCTGAAAAAGATGGGAGTAGACGTAACGAAGGGAGTAGATGCCGGTGGACAAGAACATTCTGATTGAGTATGCGGATATGAAAGAAGAGATAAAAGATCTGCGGCGAAGAATTGAACAGAATAAAAAAGAATTATCCAGATTGAATGGACAAATCGTTATGGATTCGGTATCATGTGGGAAGAAGGGAAAGAAACCACTGGGAACGGTTAAGATCACCGGCAGACCGGTCACGGCTATTTCCCAGAAAGAATCACTGCTGAATAAACGGATCCGCAGACTGGAAGAGCTGGAAGAGGAACTCCTGGAGCTGACAATACAGGTGGACGAATACATAGAGACGATAGAAAAGAGTGAACTGCGGATGATCTTCCGATTGTATTTCCTGGATGATTTATCATATCCGAAAGTTGCTGATCAAATGAATCGAAGGTTCCCGAAGCGCCGGATCAAGTATACGGATGAGAATATTAAGAAAAAAATTCAAAGATATTTTGAAAATGTCCCACAATGTCCCGATAAAAAGTGATAGAGTATAAACTGGAATTGATGAACAGCATATGAAAGACATTAGTTCCTCCCTATTAAGTGAAAATCTAGAGAAAGACACCTGGCGCGTAATCGGGTGTCTTTTTTTAACATATATCTCCTTTTGGAATGTGTATAATGCGCATAAAAATATTGACAATACGCATAGTGCGTATTATAATATAATTGTAGAAAGGAGATGACCGAATGAGGTTTAGAGAAGTAGAAAAGATTCTACTGGAGGATGGATGGCATCAAGTGAAACAAAAAGGATCACATCATCAGTATAAACATCCTACAAAATCTGGGAAAGTAACAGTACCAGAGCATGGTGGAGATATTAATATCGACACAGTAAAATCGATTATGAAGCAGGCTGGAATTGAATAATTCCAGTCAAGCTTATAATAATATAAATTATAATGTTTAATATTTAAAGTTCAAGGTTTTAAAGTTCAAGGTTTAGGAGGAATTAAAATGAAGCTTATTTATCCAGCGGTTTTTTATCCGTTTTCGGATGGTAGTGGAGGTTATGTAGTGGAATTTCCAGATTTACCAGGATGTGTTACGGAAGGAAAAAACCTCGAAGAAGCATTTGAAATGGCAACAGATGCTGCTAGCGGCTGGGTACTCGATGAATTAGAAGAAGGGAATCCGGCTCCAAAAGCGTCTGGATACGCAGATGTTGAGCGTAGAGAGAATGGTCAGGTGAATATGGTTTTACTTGATATGGATGCATATGCAGAACAATATGGAGAAAAAGCAGTCAGAAAAAATGTCACAATTCCGGCATGGTTAAATGCATTTGCTGAAAAACAAAAAATAAATTTTTCACAGTTATTACAAGAAGCACTTATGTCTAAAGTGCAAAAAAGATAATAATATCATTAATAGGCACCCTCCGGGGTGCTTTTCTAATGCAAAAATAAGCCAGAATTGAAGGTGGTGAAGTGGCAGGATATGAAAACATAAGAGATGCAAATAGCAATCGAACTCCGGAGGAACGCCGGGAGTTAGCAAAAATAGCAGGTCGTGCAAGTGGTCAGGCGAGACGCAGGAAAGCGAACTTCCAGAAGACGTTAAACCTGTTGCTTACTGCAGAAATAGATAACGAAGAATGGAAGCCGGTTTTAGAGTCACTTGGAGTTGAGTGTACTCTGGAATCGGCTCTTCTTATGGCTCAGATCAAAGCTGCATTGGAAGGAAATACACAAGCTGCGAAGTTTGTAGCTCAGTATTCCGGACAGAGTAACAGAACTGAGGAAGATCTGGAGAACAAGAAAGCAGAAACAGAGCTGATCAAAGCGAGAAAAGAATCTATCACGGGCGAAAATGAGAATAACGATGCGCTTGAGCGTCTGGATCAGATATTGAAAGAGGTGCGGGACAATGCAATTAAGCAAGAAACAGAATGAATACATTGTGAACGCAACTCATAGATGGAACATTAAATCCGGGGCAGTTCGTTCCGGAAAATCTTATGTGGATACAGCATTTGTAATTCCTTTTCGAATCAGAGAAAGAGCAGGCAAGCCGGGATTGAATGTTATCCTGGGAGTGTCTAAGGAATCGATTGAACGAAATGTGCTGCAGCCAATGCGAGAGATTTATACAGAAGAACTGATCGGTCAGATCAATAATCGGAATATGGCAATGATCTGTGGTGAAGAAGTGTATTGCCTGGGAGCAGAGAAAGTTAGCCAGGTAGCCAAGATTCAGGGTTCCAGTATTAAGTATTGTTACGGAGATGAGATTGCCAAGTGGAACAAGGAAGTGTTCCATATGTTGAAATCACGACTTGATAAGCCGTACTCGTGCTTTGATGGAGCTTGCAATCCGGAGCATCCGACACACTGGTTAAAGGAGTTTCTGGATAATGACGAATTGGACATTTATCTGCAGAAATACACAATCTTTGATAATCCGTTTCTTCCACAGGAATTTGTTGAGCAGCTGTGCAAAGAGTACGAAGGTACAATCTATTACGATCGTCTGATTCTTGGATTATGGAAGAGAGCAGAAGGAGCGATTTATAAACGCTTCGCAGATGACCCCGAGAAGTTTTGGTGTGAAGTAGTGGAAGAGCCTGCAGATAATCCGGAACATAAACAATTCAAAAAAGATGATATTGTATCGATAGAGATCGGACTTGACTTCGGAGGAAATCAGTCCGGTCATTCTTTTGTGGCAAGAGGATATACAGATGATTACAGGGATGTGATTGGGATCATGTCTAAGCGAGTCATGGCAAAAGATCAGGACGAAGACATAGACAGTAATATGCTGGATCAGCTGTTCTGTGATTTTGTTCAGGAGGTTATTGATAAATATGGTGTGATCGTCAAGCATGGTGATTATGTAGAGTACTGCAATGTGGAATCCGTTTATTACGATAATGCGGAGACAGTGCTTGGTAATTCAATCCGGAATGCAGTGGAAAAGAGGTTTCCGTGGATAATTGTAAGAAAAGCGAAGAAAGCATCTATTATTGACCGAATTCGCTGTACAGTCCGATTGATGGGAGCTGGAAGGTTCTGGATCACAGAGGATTGTAAGTCTCTGCAGATAGCACTTTCGGATGCAGTATGGAATAAAGACGTGAAAGATAAAGATGAGCGTTTGGATGATGGCAGCACCGATATTGATAGCCTGGATGCATTTGAGTATACAATCGAGCGGGATATGCAAGATCTGATAGAAGAGGTGGAAAATGTTTGATGGTTTAAAAAGACTATGGGGAAGGATAGTGAGCATGTTTAACTACACGACATTGAAAAATATAATTGGCAAAGATGTGGCACTGTCACAGACCATGATCGATGCCATCAATGAATGGAAAAGAATGCTGGTCGGGAATGCAGACTGGTGTGACGATACAGTAGAATCCCTGAAATTGGAAGAAGGGATTTGCCGTGAGTTTGCAGATTCTGCTTTGGTGGAGATGGAAGCAAAGATCCTGAATAATGACAAGATGGATAAGGTTCTTCAGAAAGGTCTGTCTGACATAAACAAGAAGCTGCAGAACGGTCTTGCTCTTGGAGCAATGGTGTTCAGACCGCTTGGTCCGGACAAAGCTGAATATGTTGCTGCAGATAAATTCATTCCGATTAGTTTTGACGATAGTGGCGTTCCGAATGACATTGCTTTTCTGGTTGTAAAGTGCATTGGTGAAAATGATTATTACACCAGAGTAGAGAGACACTATTTTACAAATGGGAATCTGACTATCGAGAATAAGTGCTATCATTCACAGAGCAGAAAAGATATCGGACAGAGATGTAATCTGGAAGAAGTCGCAGAATGGGCAAATCTTCAGCCGGGACCGATTATTTATATCGGCATGACAGAAATGGATTTTGGATATTATCAGAATCCAATCGAAAATAAGGTGGATGGTTCTTCGTGTGGTGTATCAGTGTACGAATCAGCAAAAGGATTGATCAAGAAAGCGGATGTGCAGGCGGCACGTCTTGACTGGGAATATGATTCTGGAGAGCGTGCGATTCATGTAGACCAAAGAGCGTTAAAGAATAAAGGCGGTAAGACTTACCTGCCAAGGCTGAAAAAGCGTCTTTACAAAGGAATGAATCTTGAAGATGGTAAAGATAAAGAACTTTACAAAGAGTATTCTCCTGCAATGAGAGATGAAGCATTTCGGAGGGGATTAGAGGAATACAAACGAGAGATTGAGTTCAATGTTGGTCTTGCTTACGGAGATCTGTCTGACGCACAGGAAGTGGATAAGACAGCCACAGAAGTGCTTGCATCAAAGACCAGAAAATACAATCGTGTTACTGCAATACAGGAGAAGCTCGAAGAATGTTTAAATGGATTCGTAAATGCGCTGGCTTTCTACAATGCTTCTTATATGTCTGGTGTGGAATTTACTTGCGAGTTCAATGATTCAATCTTGGCAGATGAAGAATCAGAAAGGCAGCAGGACAGGCAAGACGTAAGTATGGGTGTTATGAGTCTGGTTGAATACCGGATGAAATGGTACAACGAGGATGAGGAAACTGCGAAATCAAAGATTCCGGAACAGAATCAGGTGATGGAGTAAGATGCGAGATGATTATAAGAATAAGATGGCCGGTAAGATCGTTGCCAGATATCAGGATCTGGAAGAACGAATCATGCAAGACATTGTTCGAAGGATTGTTAAAACTGGTGAGATCACCAGCACTGCAGATTGGCAGGTCAACAGATTGCGGATCCTGGGATATTCTTCGGAGGATATTGAACGGGAAATCAAGAAGACGCTCAATGCTTCTTATCCAGAGATGTTTGAGTTATACGACAAAGTAATCGAAAAGGAATATGTTCGAGATAAGGATGTATATGAGCAGATCAATGTAGAATATATACCGTTTGAAGAAAATGAGCAGCTCAAACAAATCACAGAAGCGATTATTGATCAGAGTTTTGTAGATTTGGAGAATGTAACCAATTCTCTTGGATTCTATCTGGATTATGGCAATGGCAGGAAGGTGCTGACGCCACTTGCTCAGGTGTATTCCGGATATCTAGATGCAGCGTGCTATGATATCGTAACTGGTGCATTTGATTATAACAGTGTCCTGAGACGAGTAGTTACACAACTTACGAACAGCGGACTCCGGAAGATAGATTATTCATCTGGACGAGCTGATCGGGTGGATGTGGCTGCAAGGCGAGCCGTAATGACTGCAGTGAGTCAGATTACAGGGAAGATAACAGAATATCATATGGAACAGCTCGGTTGTGAATATGTGGAAGTAAGTTGGCACGCTGGAGCGAGACCTTCACATTCTGTATGGCAGGGAAAAGTTTACAAATGGAATAAATAGTACTTGACTTTTGTACGTACATAAGTTAATATATTTGTACGGACAAAAGTGAGGTGATAAAATGAGCCCGAGAACAGGAAGACCGACAGATGAACCAAAGACGAAACGAATGGAAGTGAGATTGTCTGTACTAGACGATATAAAGTTAGAATATTGCCGTGAAACACTAGGATTAAATAAGACAGAAGTGGTAAAAAAAGGCATAGACATGGTTTATCAACAGGCAGTAAATTTAACAAAAAAATAAAACAGTCGTACCACCGACCAAAGTAGACACGACTGTTTAGGTTAGAAGTTTCCTTCTGTAAATATTATAATGCAGAATGGAACTTCTTTCAAGAACTGAAAGGAGTTTTTTATTATGAGTCAAATTGAGAAAATGTTTTATGAGTGGTCAGATGAGCAAGTAGATAGTGAAGTAATAAGAGATGCGTATCGAAGATTAGAAAACAAAGTAAAAACTAAGCTTGGATTTGAAGCATTTAATGAGATTGATGAATTGATAATGGAGCGTGTTCTTCAAGAAAGACTTGAATCTTTTCGAGGTGGTTTTCAACTGGCAACTACTCTTTGGAAGGAGTGTTGTTGATGGGAAAAGCGATAGATTTAACGGGACAGAAATTTGGAAGATTAACAGCTCTGAAACGTGTGGAAAACTATATTTCGCCTAATGGGAATAAAAGAGCTCAATGGTTGTGTAAATGTGAATGTGGAAAAGAAGTAGTTGTTGTGGGTAGGAATCTGAGAAGAGGATTAACGAGATCTTGCGGTTGTTTGCAAAAGGAACGGACATCTGAAAGAAGTGCGGTACACAAAGCAACGGGCACTCGATTACATAATGAGTGGCGCGCAATGAAAGCCAGATGTAATATACCTTCTTGTAGCAATTATGAATATTACGGTGGAAGAGGAATAAAGGTGTGTGATGAATGGATAAATGATTTTGATGCATTTAAACAGTGGGCATTAAAAAATGGTTACACAGATAAATTAACAATAGACCGTATAGATGTAAATGGAGATTATTGTCCTGAAAATTGTAGATGGATTTCTTTTCAGGAGAATTGTTGGAATAGAGATAAAAAGCCGAGGAAAACAAATACATCTGGCTATCCAGGAGTTATGTGGAGAAAGGATACAGGGAAGTGGAGAGCTTACATTACTGTAGATAGAAAATGTGTTAATTTAGGAACATATGATAGGATAGAAGAAGCAATTGCAGCAAGAAAAAGAGCAGAAGAAAAATATTGGAAGTAAAACAGAGGGAGCCGATAGGCTCCTTTTGTTATGGAAGGAGATGGTGCAAATATGGCAGATTATCCAGACTTTGTCAGTAGTACAGGATATGGAACTGGTGAAGGATTAGGCGGGTGGAACTGCTACCATTGACACGAGTATTACCCATTTTTCCCCGGACTGTCAGAACGCAACTGGACGGATGAATGGCTGGATGCCAAGAATCTGGAAGAGGGTAAGTCGAAGAAATTTAGGGATAAGGAATATACTCTGTATGAGGCTAAGCAGAGACAACGACAGATGGAAGTAGCAATGCGGGCACAGAGAGAAAAGGTTCGTCTGCTCCAGAAAGGTAAGGCTGATCCGAATGAGATTCTGCTACATAAGGCAAAGTATCAGGGACAATTAAATGAGTATTCCAGATTTTGTCAGAAGATGAAGCTTACTGAAGAGCGTGAGCGTATTTATCTGGATATGAAGGGACGAGTGGCAACAAATAGTAAACGACAGAACGCATTGTTCCCACCGGAAATGATTGAGAATGCATCCAAGGATGTGGCTAAGTATAAGCGGTATAAAGAAGTTCTGGGAGATTATATTGGTTCGCTTGTTAATTTCGGCCAGATGAAATATAATGATAGTGAGAAATGGAAAATTATCAGTGAAGCATATACGGATGTAAAATGGCAGAGTCAGGCACTGAAGAAGAAACAAATAGGAGAAGTACACTCTATCCCGTATAAAGGTATTCCGAATAGTGTGTTCGATAATTACAAAGATGGTGCTTTGCAGAGACGAAGATATTATGGAAATGATGGAAGACCAAGATTAGATATAGATATGACAGATCACGGAAATTCAAAAGAACATCCGATTGTACCACATTATCATAACTGGTATCTTGATGAAAAAGGTAGTTTGAAACGTGAAGCGAAGCATGATAATCCACTTAAATTAGGGCATGAAATTGCGAATAGAGATATTCTAGAGAAGAGGTGATTAAAATGATTGAGTATAAAGATTATGCAAAATTTGAGAACTTGTCTGAGTTGACAGAGGCTATAGAGATGGGATTAGATATCGAGTTTATTCTTCATGGAGAAAGATATAATATTTCGTGGAGAGATGATGAGCCGTTTATATGTAGGTGCCCAGAAGGTGAGACTAATTTCTATACAGATGCCAAGGCAATGCTTGATAAATATAAAATAAACGATAAACAGTTAAAGAAATTATGGAATGATATAAAAGTATTATCCATGTAGTTGCCACCAGTCGAAAGACCGGTGGTATTTTTATACTCATTTTTAGGAGGTGATCCATTTATCTCCCGCTGAGACGCAGGGTTATGCGTCTTATTTTTATGCCCTGCCATATGGCATTAAACTGGACAGCAACCCGGCCGGAGGTTTAACCGGCTATATCCCATACCGCTGAAAGAGCGGTCAATAAAATATTTCAGGAGGAATGGAATTATGAAAAATATTCACGAGATTTTAAAAGAGTATGGATTGGAGGTTCCGGCAGACAAGAAGGCAGACTTCGATAAGGTTTGGAAAGAAAACTACCGTACTAAAAGCGAGTACGATAATGCAGTTTCGCAGAGAGACAACTATAAAACTTCTCTGGATGATGTGAATGCCAAGCTGAAAGAGTTCGAAGGCGTTGATGTAAAAGATCTGCAGGGACAAATTACAAAGCTTCAGGGAGATCTGAAAACGAAAGACGATGAATACGCAGCAAAAGAAGCAGATCGTGTATTCATGGATTCCATCAAAGAAGCAGTCAAGACTGCCGGTGGAAGAAATGAAAAGGCAGTTATTGCAATGCTCGATATTGATACTCTGAAAGAATCGAAAAATCAGTCCGCAGATATCAAAAAGGCTTTGGAGGAAGTGAAGAAGTCAGATGGATATCTGTTCGGAGCGAGCGAACCAATTAACAATGCAGTAGGTGGTACCGGTGGAAATGGCGGAGAGGATATTGGTGGAGATGAAATGTCTGCTCTTCGTGCTGCTATGGGACTGCCTGCACAGAAATAAGAAGAGAGGTAATAAAATATGGCAAACACAATTACATTAAGAAAAACGTATTCAACATTGCTTGATGAAGCGTATAAGCTGGCATCCATTACAGCTATGCTGGATGGACCGAATGAATTAGTCCAGGAAGGTGCAAACGCAAATGAGATTTTGATTCCGAAGATGACAATGAGCGGATTAGCCGATTACAACAAACAGACAGGTTATGTAGCCGGTGACGTAACACTTGAGTATGAAACTAAGAAATGTGACTATGACCGAGGACGTATGTTTACTGTAGATGCAATGGACAATATTGAAACTGCGGGACTTGCATTTAGTCGTCTGTCTGGGGAATTCCTGCGAACGCAGGTAGTTCCAGAATTAGACACATGGAGACTTGCAAAATACGCGAATTACGCACTTGCCGATAATAGAATAGCTGGGGAAATTGCTGACGGAAAGGCAGGGATTGTAGCGATTCGTGCGGGTAAGACAGCTATTAAGAATGCAGAGGCGAATACAGAGACTTGCTATCTGTATATCTCAACGACCTTAAAAGGAATGATTGAAGATCTGGATACAACAGCTTCGAAGAAAGTAATGGAAGGTTGGGCAGGAATTCAGGAAGTTCCATCAAGCCGATTCTTTGACAAAGTTACACTGACAGCTGGTGGAGCTGGCGGCTACACAACAACCGGAGGAAAAGCGATCGACTTTTTGATTGTGGATAAGAATGCTGTTATCCAGAATCAGAAGCACGTTGTTTCAAAGATCATTACTCCAGAACAGAACCAGGATGCTGATGCATGGAAATTTGGTTACAGAACAGTTGGTATTGCAGAAGCGAAAGACAATAAGAAAGTTGCAATTTATGTTCACACTGCTGCAGCATAAGGAGTGATGATATGAACGTAACTTATGAATATTACAAGGATTCTTTTGGTGGTTCTCTGATTCCAGAGAATCGCTGGATTTCCTTGGAATTAAAAATGAGTGCAAGGCTTAACCGGTATACATTTGATCGAATGAAAGAAGACAACTGGCCAGAACAAGCAAAAACAGCACTTTGTGAAATGTGCGATTGTGCATATAAGTATGAGCAACGTGACGGAAAAACGTCAGAAAATAATGATGGGTATTCGGTGTCATATGATACGAATAAAACATTAAATGAGATGTTATATGAAATCGCAGAAGTGTATTTGATCAATACAGGATTAATGAGTTTGGCGGTGGATGATGATGTTAACGAATGCAACGATAACTATCTATAACCATAAGCTCGATTCACTCACCCGTTTCGATACCTGGCATAGAACCGTTATTGAGAATGTGCATGTATATGTTAATCATAAAGCATCCGCCGGCGATTCCGGACTAAACAGCGCAGAAGTATATAAGATCCGTATTCCGACAGATGTAGAGAATGCGGATCAGTATCTTCCGCCGGAGGAATATGCAGAATTGAAAGATCCAGAAAAACATTGGACCATTCAGACAGATGATCAGATTGTGCTAGGTGAGTATGATCAGGAGATTGAAAAACCGGCAGATCTGAAAAATGTACGGCTGAGGCACTGCAAAGTATTGTCCTGGTCAGACAACCGGTTCGGCGGATTGCCACATTGGAAGATTGAAGGTGAGTAAATGGCACAGAAAAAAGAGTTTCGAATCACGACACCGAGGGGAAGCGTGTTCACATCAAGAGATGAAAATGGAAGCGTGACCGCAAAGATTGAATGGGCACCGGGGTTTGCAGCACGGAAGGCAGAAAGCTTTTCTAAAGCGCAACAGTTTGTTGATTCAGAGTGCCTGCGATACATGAATCCGCTTACACCAAGACGTACCGGTATGATGATCAAATCGGCAACGCTTGGAACAGTAATCGGATCCGGTTCCATTGAGTATTTAACACCTTATGCCCGCCGGCAGTATTACGAGCATAAAACAAAAGCAAGATGGTTCGAAACGATGAAGGCGAGCCATAAGGAAAAGATTAAAGAAGGAGCTGAGAAACTTGCAGGACAGTAAAAAACCGATTATTCAGAGTATCCGGGATTATGTGATGCTGAATCCGGATATCGACGATCGGAAGATTAATATTAACTATCTTGGAAATGGGATGGAGTATTCCATTGATCCGATTGGTGCAGATCCGAATTATAAGAAGTATGTGGATGGAGGCGGTCTGAAACAGTTTCAATTCGCCTTTACCTCGAAGGAAGCATATGACGGCGATGCAAGAACCGGGATTGCCAACAGTGGCTTTTATCAGGCTTTTGAGGAATGGGTTGAAAGTAACAATATGAATGATATTCTCCCAGAGCTGGACGGGCACGACGCTACCAGAGTAGACGTGCTACAGTCCGGCTATTTGTTTAGTACGGAGGCTGACCTGGGGCGGTATCAGATGATTTGCAGAGTAATATACAGATAGGAGGTTGTATCATGGCAGGAGATACAAGTAAAAAGAAATTAGTAGGCAGACATAAGCGTGTTGCGTTTATGGATGTAACCGGCGATGGAAAGACATACACCAGAATGACAGGATTCACATCGCTGTCCGATGGAAAGAACTCTACGGAATACAGCAGACAATATGTGGATGAAGCCAGTGAACGCTCTGATGTGGTGGGTTATGCTCCGTCTATGGATTATGAGTTTGATTTATATACCAATGATGCAGTGCAGAAAAAGCTTGCTACGATCACGGATGATGAACTTCTCGGATCGGATGCACAGGTAACTGTTGTGGTTGCAGATCTGTTCGATGAGAAGACAGGAGAAAGCACGACTTGTACCGCAAGAAAACGTGACTGGAGCGTGATTCCGGATGCAGAAGGTGATGGAACAGATGCATTGATTTACAAGGGAAGCCTGAAGGCAGCCGGGGAAATTATCAAAGGAACTGCCACAACATCAGACAGTTGGCAGACATGTACATTTACAGCAGAGTAAAGATAGGAGAGTGAGCCGATGAGCCTTTTTAAATTTGGAGATTTCGAAACAGAAGTAGATTTTACGGATGTAGATTTTTTGACTGAACTGGAATATGCACAAGAGAAATTGGAAGAGGATGTGTCTAAAGTTCCTAAGACAGGAAAAACAGTGGAAATATTTAGAGCACAGTGTCAGTGCTATTTTAACTTTTTCGATTCTCTTTTTGGATCAGGTACACATGAAGCTATGTTTCAGGGAAGAACAAGTTATAAATTATGTATGGAAGCTGGTGAAAAGCTTTCTGAATGTGAGAATAAACAGGTTGAAGACTTCTTTGAAAAATATGATCAATATAATGTCCAGCAGCATGGTAATGTCCAGCAACATGGAAACAGACAGCAGAGACGCCATTACAATAAACAGCAGGGAAAGAAAAATAAGCAATATTATAACAGGTAGTATGCTATGAATATTTTAATTGATAAGTTTCCTGATACAGTTTGCGTGAATGGGGAAAATTATCAGGTTGAGACAGACTTCCGCGAATGGATTCGTTTTACGAAGTTAGTAGAAGATGAGACTGTTCCTTGGCATATTAAATGTCGCTTACTACTGCAGTGGTTTACAGACGGGGTACCGGATGATCTGGAAGCGGCAATCTATGCGCTGGGAGATTTCCTTGCGATGGATCTAGGAAACGTAGGGGAAGATGCACCAAAAGGTACTTCAAAACAATTGTATTCTTTTGAACAAGATGCAGAATGCATCTACAGCGCATTCCGGGAAGCGTATGGCATTAATCTGCAGACAATTCTTTATATGCACTGGTGGGAGTTTCAGACATTGTTTGCTGGTCTTCCGGAAAAAACAGAAATTAAACAAAGAATCATGTACCGGAGCATAGATCTCCGGACAATTAAAGATAAGGACGAACGTAAGAGAATTAAAAAGATTCAAGAAGTGGTTGCGCTGAAAAAGAAGAACCGGAGAAAGATGACTGATTATGAGATAGGAGATATGTTTGCATGAGAAAAAGTGCAATTAAAATTCCGACAGAACGCAAGTGGTATAGGTGTCCTTATTGTGGTAAGAAGCTATTGATTTTTAATGATACAGCCAAGTGCGATGGTGTTTTTATTAATTGTCGGGAGTGCAGGAGAGAAGTAAAAATAAAGATATAAAGCACATGTGAGCCGTTGAGCCGTGCTATCGGAAAGGATGATAGTATATGGCGGACGGCTATTTAAATTTTGATACCAAGATAAATGAAAAAGGATTTAATGACGGTATAAGTAAACTTGGTAGTCTTGGCAAATCAGGACTATCAATAGTCAGTAAGGCAATGACTGGAGCAATTGCTGCGGTCGGAACTGGAGCTGCGGCGATTATAAAATCGTCGCTCGGCGTAGTTGCCAACATGGAGCAACAGGTAGGTGGTGTAGAGACTCTATTCAAGGACAGTGCGAATACGGTCATAGCAAACGCAAATAAGGCATACAAGACTGCGGGAATGTCCGCAAATAATTACATGGAAACAGTGACAAGCTTTTCAGCATCGCTGTTACAGAGTCTTGGTGGAGATACTGCGAAAGCAGCGTCTTATGCGGACAGGGCTATCGTGGACATGTCTGATAATGCAAATAAGATGGGCACGAATATGCGTGACATCCAGAACGCATATCAGGGATTTGCAAAGCAGAATTATACCATGCTTGATAATTTAAAACTCGGGTATGGCGGTACTCAGGAAGAGATGAAACGTCTCATTTCTGATGCGTCAAAGATGACCGATGTCCAGAAAGAACTTGGTGTTACAGTCGATGCAAGTAGCTTATCCTTTGGAAATATTGTAAATGCCATCAGTGTTGTACAAAAGCAAATGGGAATCACGGGAACAACATTTGATGAAGCAGAGAAAACCATAGAAGGATCTGTAAATTCCGCCAAGGCTGCATGGGAAAATTTTGAAGCTGGCGTCATTAGTGCCAATGATCTCGTAGATACCTTTTGGATTGCAGCGCATAATGTTTTTACAAATTTAGGTCAGATCATTCCAAGATTAGGGAAAACGGGAATGGATGTTGTCAGCGCACTTGCCGGGAAAATCGGAGGCGCTGTTCCGCAAGTAAAAGGTTTTACTGATAGTATTTCCAAATTAGCCAGTGAGCTAAAGGGGATGAACAGCGATCAACTGTTAAACCTTGGAAAGATGGCAGTGGTAATTGCCGGATCAGCTCCGGCGTTGTCCATATTTGGAAAAGGAATTGAAAATGTAAAAACTGCAACTGATGGATTTAACGACATTGTTGATGGAGTTGTCACATCTATAGGAAAAGTACCTAAAGGGGCAAAGAGTGCCAGTGCCACATTGAAAAAGATAGGTGGCGAGTTCAAATTCCTTGGCGAAAGCATTGTACTTCCGTTTCAGGATCTGGGAGAAAAAATAGCTCCTCGACTGAAAGATCTTGGTGGATTTATGGTTGAGTCCTGGGCAAATGGTCCAGGAGGAAAAATCACCGGAGCTGTAACAAATACCGTTAAAAAGATAGGCGAATCTTTCGGAAAAATCGGGCCGAAACTGGCTGAAAAATTTCCAGGGATAACGAAGAAGTTTGCGGAGCTTGGCACGAAGATGTCAGCGGCTTCAGCAAAAGTTTCTAAAGTCCTGGGGAAAGTTGGCACAAAGATATCCGAATACGCCGGTTTTATCGGGAATGCATTCGGACCAATTTTATCAAGAGTGGCATCCTTCGCACCAACATTCTTTAAGTTGATCAACATCGGCGCAGGAGCTGCAATCATCGTTGCCGGTATGGGATTGATCTATAGTCAGTTTGGCACACAGATCGATCAATTACTGCAGATGGTTCAAACTAAAGGACCGGAAGTAATCACGAACTTCGCAAATGGAATTACTGCAGCATTACCGGGATTAATTGCACAGGGTTCAACCCTGATTATGGGAATTCTGAATGCGATTACAGTAAATTTGCCGGCACTGGTTACTGCCGGAGTAAGCATTATATCCACATTGGTAAGTAGTCTGGCAGCACAATTGCCGCAATTAATACCGTGTGCAGCACAGATGATACTGACGCTGGTTACATCATTGATAAGTAATTTGCCACAATTGATTGCTTCGGGACTTAAATTAATGAATGGTCTTGCTGGTGGAATTGGAAATTCGATTCCATTGGTAGCAGCGGAAGCACCGGAGATTATTGGAAAGCTTGCATCAACCATTATAACGAATCTGCCAAAGATTCTGACTACAGGAGTCCAGATCATAACGAAACTGGCAGTTGGACTGGTTAAAGGAATACCGGCATTACTTGGAAAGATCCCGTCTATGATCAGCCAGATCAAAAACGCTTTTACAAGTGTTGACTGGGGCGGTGTTGGTACAAACATTATAAAAGGTATAGCAAGAGGTTTGAGTGATGCAGCTGGTGCAATTGTAGATGCAGCGAAGAGTGCGGCAAGTAAAGCATTGGATGCAGCAAAGAGTTTCCTTGGAATTCATTCACCTTCAAGAGTGTTCCGTGATCAGGTAGGTAAGATGATGGCGCTCGGTATGGGAATTGGATTCGAAAAGAACATTCCAATCAAGTCTATGAATACCGGCGTGCAAAGAGCAGTATCCGGACTGCAGAAATCCGTAGATCTTGCATTGTCAGCACGAACTGCAGACAAGACAGTTGGAAGAGTAAAAAATTATCCGGGATTTGATGGAGGTAATAATATCGATTATGACCGGTTGGAAAAGATTCAGATGCGAGCTGCAGATAAATTATCTAAACGACCAATCTTTCTTGGAACCAAGCGGATTGACGAGCCATTACCGAAAGGAGCGGTGCCGGCATTATGATAAAGGCATATTACAAAAATAGCAAAGGAGAGGTGCTTTGGTTGACCAGAGCACCTTTTCGTACAATCGAAGCGGACTGGTTTGACAGTACATGGGAAGAGACAACGGATGGTTATGAAAAGGTAATTACCTTGGACGTCTTTGGAAAGAGAGAAGAGTTCACGCAGAACATGGAAACACTGTACAGAATCATCTCTGTGGATGCAGAGACAGGCAATTACGGACGCTTATATGTGAATGATACATTCTTACCGTGTCAGATCTACAAGACCAAGAAAACTGGATGGAAAGGATATGTGTATACGGAGGTAGAGCTTACATTCCTTGCTCCGGAACTGTCTTGGATCACGATTCTGGAGAAGAATTTTTATCCACAAGCAGAAGCATCTGCAGAGAACGGATTAAACTTTCCCTTTAATTTTCCGTTCGGTTTTGCGAATGAAAAACGTGGATCCAGTACATTTGAAATTGACCATATCATTCCATCTGATTTCGAAATGGTAGTATATGGACCGTGTGTTAATCCCAAAGTGTTGATTAACGGATATCCCTATGAAGTCCTTACAACACTGGAAGGCAATGAATATTTGATACTTAATACATTGGAGCAGACTATTACAAAATATCTGTCCAATGGTACGACAGCAAATCTGTTTGATGTCCGGGGATATGATTATTCTGTTTTTGAAAAAATGCCGGCAGGACTGATAACTGTGAACTGGAGCGGAGACTTCGGAGTAGATTTGTATGTGTTCCTGAAGCGGAAGGAGGCAGCATGGTAATTCTTGCAACAAATCAACGAGAGATTGGAAGCAATCCATTAAGGGATGCAAATTGTACGTTTGATATAAATGGAGAGATGAAATTCTCTGTAAAAATTGCCCGGTGTTATTGGTCGGAAAATATGACTTATGGGAATTTGGTGTATATTCCAGACACTGAATTTGGTGGAATTATCGGCGAAATTCTTACCAGTACCACACTGGATTATGTAGAACTGAAAGGCTATACATGGCGAGGACGATTGGCACACAAAGTCATCGAGCCGCCATCAGGAAGCAATTACAAGATTGTGTCAGGAGAACTTAACACGGTGCTTAAGACGCTGATAGAGCCTGAATTTGGAGGATTATATGTGGTGTCCAGTTCGAATACTGGAGTTTACGTGAAAAACTATCAGTTTGACCGATATTGTTCGCTATTAGAAGGTGTCACAAAGATGCTTAAATCTGTCGGGCACCGATTGGATATCAGGCATAAGAGAGAACAGGGGATCCCTGGATATATTCTGATCAGAGCAGTTCCAATCGTAGATTATTCTGATCAGATTGAGTTGTCCAAGGATTGTGGACTTAACTACACGATGGAAGATATCCGGGACGGCGTGAATCATCTGATCGTAACTGGAAAGGGTGAGCTTCAGGACAGGAATATATTTCATCTGTATGTCTGGCCTGACGGTTCAATTAAGAAGACCCAGTATTACACGGGACTTGATGAGATAACTCAAGTGTATGAAAATACATCAACTGAGACAGAGCAATTGGATGATCAGGCGATTGACAAGCTGACAGAATTGATGAGTAAGAAAAAATTCGGCATGGATGTGGAGAAGCTTGGCATCGATGCAGGTATCGGTGATATAGTCGGTGGTCGTGATTATTTAACCGGTATGTATGGAGCTAAGCCGGTTGAGAACATCACCTGCAGCATAACAGCAGGGGTGATGTCAAAAGAATATGAATTGGAAGGAGAGAATGATAATGGAAATAGTTAGTGGGATGGGTGATAAGCCACATGTTACGAGCCAACAGTTTCGCCAGATACTGGAAGGTATGATTGGTCAGGAAAGCTACATTATTACTTCCGGGGAAAATTTAGAGCCGGAACTTGCTTCGAACAATACCCTAAAGATTCGCAGCGGAATGATGAGCCACCACGGAAACGTATCCAGTGTAAAGATTGGAACTTATGATGAGGTGGAATTTACCAATGGAAGCCGTGGCATGAAACGTATTGATTTGGTGGTTAACCGGTATAAAAGAAATGCGGAAACCAATATTGAGAGTAATGAATGGGTTGTGATTATGGGAACACCAGCAGTATCTAACCCAGTAGCTCCAGCATATACGATAGGCAATCTGCAGAATGGAGATCTGGTGGATGACTGTCCAGTATTTGAGCTGCATTTTGACGGTATTAATGTGACGGAAGTGACGAAGTTATTATCAACGACACTTAATCTTGCGGAGCTATTAAAGGAGAAAGTTGGCAAAACAGCAAACCTGATCGAGTTGCTGACGAGCAATGCAAAAATAGTACAGGACTGCCTTACCCAGACGGGGGAGAGTGGAATATACAAGTGGTATTCTGCCGCAAATCAACCATGCACCGGCGGGTACATAATCGTATTCAAGTACAACAACGATATGTCTTTCAGAATTGCGATTGGAAATTCTGGAATCTATGCATCTATATACCGCAATGGTACTAGCTACGGTACATGGCGGCAGATCTGTTCATATTAGTTAAGAAAGAAGGGATAACATGAAAATTATATTCAATGATGCGAGCGAGCTTGTAATTCAGTCTGCAGATATTCGAGTGGACGGATCGCTGTTGATCAAAACGATCTCCGTTACGGAAGATGAACTGAGAAGTACGTTCCAGGATACCTTTCGGACAAAGAAGATGGTTGTAATGGAACGTGAGAATACACAGGCAGAGTACGAAGACTACACAAATCTAAATGCCTTGGTGAAGTACACCGGCGGGATTCTTGGTGTTGTGCTGTATAAAGAAAAAGAATCTCCAACAGAACGGATGGACAAACTGGCAGAAGCAAACAAGAAGCTTGCTGCTGAAAGTGCAGAAATATCTGCAACCGTAGACAGTATCCTTACGGATTTCTTACCGGCATTGTTCGGAGATGTAGACGAGGATCCTGATGCAGAAGAAGATCCGAATAATCCGGAAGATGCTGATTCGGATGATAATGAAGATGCAGATCCGGGCGAAGAAGACACCAAAGAAACAGATGACACTGTAGGAAACACAGAAACTGAAGAATAGAAAGGAAAAGAAAGGATGAAGGAAATGACAACATTTATTGCGAGGATGATTATGAAGGAAGCAGACAAAAGCACAGCAGCTGGACAGAAGAAGTACAGAGCATATTTTGTCCGGACCAGTATGTATAAGAACTGGAAAGAGGATGTTGATACCATCTTGAAAACAGATGGTTATGAGGATGTAATCGTAGACTAGGAGGTGTAGCGCATGGTTACATTATTAGATATCAAACGTACCTATGGTGATGGCGGTATGCGCCTGGAACTTCTGGCAGACAGTAAGGAAGACGTTCTTCCAACACAGCTTGCAGATGTTCCGGGAATCACGGGTGCCGGAAGTATAACACCAGGGAGCGTCTGCATAACGCCGGCACTGGATATGTGCATAATGGCCAACGATGGAACATGGGGGCCGTGGGTATGATGGATAAAGCATTGTTATATAAAATCCTTGCAAACAACACCGGGGCAGAGATTTCTGCCTCCGGGAACCCGATTACATTATCTGGCACACTGGCAGACAATCCACTGAAAGACTGCAAGATATACGGGTGGAGCAAACAGGACGGCACCACCGGGGCGCAGCTCTTAGATCTGCGGGAGTCGGATATTCGACCGAATACGGGGTTAACAGCTACGCTTCAGGACGGTGCGCTGACGGTAAGTGGAACACCAGCGGCCGCATATGTGCAGATAATATCTAAGGAGATCCATCTGGAACCGGGAATATACTATGTATCCGGCGGCAAAAAAGAAAGTGGATATATTTATTCACAAGTGAATATAAAGCGATCGGACGGCACTTGGAATTACTTGTCGGGTGTTCCGATATATATAGACGGTACAGAGCAGGTTATAAATTATGTTATCCAGGCACTTAACACAGGAGCTGCCATCGAGAACTATACGATATATCCTATGCTTAATGCTGGTAATACAGCTCTCCCGTGGGAACCTTACACTGGAGGACAGCCAAGTCCGAATCCAGAGTATCCACAGGATATAGTAAGTGCTGGGATGAAATGGAGCACTGGAGCGCAGTTATACGATATGGATACTAGGCTGAATGTTGAAGGAACTGAATACGAAAAAAATGGAACATCTTATACAGTCAATATTGTGAAAGCGTCTGGAAATTTGCTTTTTGGAATTCCGTTTCAATTTTCAGAAAATGATGTGGATGCAACCGTGAGTGTATCTGGGTTTTCGAATTTAACAATGGTTGGTGGTAGAATTGATTTGTTAGATTCAAAAAACAATGTTGTTGGTACATTAAATGCTGATAGAACGGAGAAGAAACTTAGTGCCAAATGCTCACAAATAAGATTTAACTGGTCAAACGGTGGCAAATTCATAGTATCAGACTTGATGCTGAATTTTGGAAACACCGCTCTACCTTACGAACCGTATACTGGCGGTGTGCCAAAACTCTACGGTGACAAGATTAATGTTACGGTACATGGTAAGAACCTGTTCGATCTGGAATACGCCACTAAACGGAGAAACTGGACATTAGAAAGCAACGGATATTACTATATTCCGTATTATGTCGGAAAGGGAAATGCTGTATCTGTGACATATGGAACAGATATACCAGAAGGCTTAGGGGCATACATATGCATAAACAAATATGCGGGGAAAACAGATAGTGCGTACACATGGTTGTATCACAGTACGATTTCTAAGCTTATTATTAACAGGGTTTCGTTCGTATCGGTAAGCGATTATATTTATCTTAACGCAACAGGAACATATCTGGATGTTATAAAGAAATATATGGCGGATTTACAGATTGAAGTAAGTACGTCCCCAACATCCTACGAACCCTATCACAAACCACAATCCCTCTCCATCCAAACCCCAAACGGTCTTCTGGGAATTCCAGTAACAACCGGCGGGAATTATACCGATGCCAATGGTCAGCAGTGGATAGCGGATTGTATCGACCTGAAGCGCGGGAAGTATGTGCAGAATATAACTACATTGGAACTTGACGGCGATGAAAAATTCCGATATGAAAGTGGTTCGGATACACAGAATATATTAGATGGTCTGTATACAGTAGGATTCGCCCGAAATGGTACAATTAACAAAACTGTAATATCAAATGCATTTACACGAACGACCAATAATTGGACTTCGCAGATTAAATATGTCAATGAGAAAAAAGTTAGTGTATTTACACTTACGAATGCAAATTGGATATTTTTTGTACTTGATGCCACTACATTTCCAACAAAAGAAGACTTTGCAACGTTCCTAAAGACAAAGAAAGAATCAGGAAACCCAGTTGTATTGTATTATAATCTTGGCGAGCCGATCGAACGTGACTTAACATCGGAAGAAATCCAAGCTTACCAGAATCTCGCAACCTATGCCGGAATAACCATCGTGGAGAACGATGCGAAGTGCTACATGGAAGTATCTGTCGGTGGCGGAGATGCGTTAAGAGCCAAGAAGCTGGCGTTGCTCTTAGGAGATTAATCTTGGCAGAGTTCTCCTTCTGATGTATAATTGCAGTGAGAGGAGAAAAAAGAACTATGATATTAAACGAAGACTGTAATAACATAATAAAACTAATAAAAATAAAGTCTGTGGATTTGAGTCAAAAGCTAGAAAAAGATACGGATAATGCTAGATTAATCGTTGAAGTTGGGGTTATTAAGAATATTTGTGAAGATATTGAGTTTTTAAACAATTTACAACCGAAATATAGAAAAGAGAAGTATTTTGATTTAATTCTAAGAAACTGTGTTGAACAACTGATTATTTTTTGTTTTTTGGAAAGAAAAAGCGAAAATACACTTGACTTTTTCGAAGATTATTTAGGAATGAATATAGATAATGATTCAGCTTCAACCGATGAATTTGAGATATTGAAAAATTTTGGTGGAAAAAGAACTGTTAGATATAAAAATCGTTTTTACGAAATGGCGAAAAAATTTGAAGATATAGAAGAGGAGATATCGATATATAAACTTTACGGAATGCTTGCAGATGATTGCCATAATAGTTATTATCACGATATAACGAAAGAAATGACAGATGATGAAGACTATGACGAAAAAATGGTTTCCACAGTAATATTAGTTTTATTGACAAAATTATATGAAGAACTTGAGAGAGGTTAACGCCTCTCTTTTCTTATGCAAAGAGGTGAATACATGGAAATCAGAGCAAGACCGTAAGGTCTTATTTTTATGCAGAAAATTAAGAAAGGACGCATATATGGAGACGATTATTTCAGCCTGCATTTCAGCAGGTGTGACACTTATTGTATGTATGATCAACAGCTCTCATCAGCGTGAACAGGCAAGAGCAGAGCAGGAACAAACACGCAATCTGATGGAATATAAGCTGGATGAACTTACTAAAAGAGTTGATAAGCATAACAATGTGATAGAACGTACATATGATGTGGAGCGAAACATAGAGCTGATAGAAGAAAAAGTCAAGGTAGCAAATCATAGAATTGAAGATTTGGAAAGGAAGGTAGATTGATATGAAAGATTGGAAAAACTGGGCAAAATGCGCCGGTATCAGAGCACTTAAGACAGTAGCACAGACTGCAGTAGCAACGATCGGAACAGCAACAGCACTTGGACAGGTGGATGCGAAGCTTGTAATTTCAGCATCGATTCTGTCAGGGATCCTGTCACTACTAACCAGTATCGGCGGCTTACCGGAATGCAACACAGAGGGCGAATAATCGCCCTCTTACATAATATATAGCATATATGTGCGACGTCGCACAGGAAGGAGATCAGTATGAATATCATCGAAACAAATCTTAAATTCAAAAACAGCATGACAAACAGATCTGCAACAAAAAGGATTATCCTGCATCATGCAGAAGCATCTGAATGCTCAGCTGAAGACATCCATCGTTGGCACTTAAACAATGGCTGGGCGGGTGCCGGATATCACTTTCTGGTAAGAAAAGATGGATCTGTTTACAGACTCCGGCCGGAAAACAAAGTAGGAGCTCACGCTCAGGGAGCCAACTCTAACAGTATCGGAATCTGCTTCGAGGGGGCATATATGACAGAAACCATGCCACAGGCACAGATCAATGCCGGAAAGGAATTAGTAGCGTACTTGAAAAATAAATACGGTATCAGCAAGGTACAGGCGCATAGGGACGTATGCTCAACCAGTTGTCCAGGAAAGAACTTCCCGTTCAATCAGATCGCAGGAGCAGCTGCAGCAAGTGTACCAGTTAATTCCACCACAGCAACAAGTTCTGCAGCAAAACCGGCAACACCTTCCGGAAACGACTGGGTACGCAGACTGCAGAAAGAATGCAATGCTCAGGGGTTTTCCAAGCAGGTTGTTGATGGCATTCCAGGGAAGAATACTATTGCCGGTTGCCCGACCTGCAGAAGAGGAGTAAGAGGAAATATCACAAGACTGATCCAGGAGAGATTGAATGGTCTCGGGTACAACTGTGGTTCTATTGATGGTATCTTCGGATCCGGAACAGAGAATGCGGTGAAAACATTGCAGAAAGTGTATGAACGTACAATTGATGGCATTGTTGGACAGGATACATGGAGAATCTTACTGGGGATGTAAGATAATCGGCAACGATATCTGGAGGCAGATCCCATCAGGATGGATTGCGGCAAGATATGGTGGAAAAGTGTATGTAGGGTAACCAAAATTGTCTTGTACTAACTAGCTAACTCCAAAACCGGTCACAAGCGAAAGGTCGATTCCTTCCTTCTCAAAATAATTCTTTTCTATTGCAACATACATCGGTGCATAAAAGATAGAATGAGCGACTTCATTCAGTGTGACGGGAGTCAGCTTCGTCCTTTTATCACTGGTAGATTTTGAAGTTTTTGAAGTTTTGCCTGCCGCAGATTCCGGTTTATCGGCGGATGTGCATGCAAAAAGTGAAGTGACGGATAGTGTAAAAAGTAGAAGAAGAGCGGTGATACACTTTTTCATAAGATCCTCCGGGAAAATATATTCTATGCTTTATAGTATATTCGGATGTGAAAGATCAGTGACAGGGAGGCGGATTGATTACAAAATTTCTTGTTTTATTTTAAATGAATTAATGGTAAAATATTGAAGTATTAACAAAAACGAGAGGAAAAAAGAGTATGAAACAAAAAAATAGCTTTAGCGGGCAGATTGGATTTGTATTTGCAGCTGCCGGAAGCGCAGTTGGTGTGGGAAATCTCTGGCGTTTTCCATATCTGGCGGCAAAAGATGGAGGCGGATTGTTCCTGCTTATCTATCTTGTGCTGGTGCTGACGGTCGGATTTGTGTTATTGACTACGGATATTGCGATTGGCCGTAAGACAGGTAAAAGTGCAATCTATGCCTATGAATCGATGCAGAAAAAATGGAAATTTCTTGGAGTGATCACATTCCTGGTCCCGGTGTTGATCATGACTTATTACGCTGTTATCGGCGGATGGATATTAAAATACATTGTTATTTATCTTACAAGTTCGGGGAAGCAGGCAGTAGCAGATGACTGCTTTACCGCATTCATTTCTTCAACGTCGTCAGTGTGGTATGGAGTAATCTTTATGTTACTGACCGCATTGATCGTATATAACGGTGTAGAAAAGGGAATCGAACGGGTTTCAAAATTTATCATGCCGGTTCTGTTGATTATGGTAATTGGAATCGCAATTTTCTCACTTACATTGAAGACTACGCTGGATGATGGAACGGTACGTACCGGATTGCAGGGGCTTAAGGTGTATATGAAACCGGATCTGACAGGAATTACGGTTGGCCGCTTCCTTCAGATCACACTTGACGCAATGAGCCAGTTGTTCTTTTCACTGAGTGTATCAATGGGAATCATGATTACATATGGCTCATATGTTAAGAAAGATGTAGATTTGAATAAAGCAGTATCACAGATTGAGATTATGGATACCGGAGTTGCATTCCTTGCCGGTGTTATGATCATCCCGGCAGTATTCGTATTCTCCGGCCTGGACGGAATGTCAGCAGGACCGGGACTGATGTTTGTATCATTGCCAAAGGTATTCTACAGTATGGGAACGGTCGGACGCGTGATTGGAATTCTGTTCTTTGTACTGGCAGGATTTGCTGCATTGACATCCTGCATCTCAGTCCTGGAATCCATCACTGCAAACTGTATGGAATTATTCCACACGGAGCGAAAGAAGACGACTAGAGTGTTATCAGTGATCTATCTGATCGCGACAGCAGTGATCGCACTTGGATACAGTGTCTTCTATGTAGAAGTTGCACTTCCAAACGGAAGTACAGGACAGCTTCTGGATATCATGGACTATATCAGTAACAGCTTTATGATGCCGTTTATCTCGTTGTTATCAGCTATCCTGATCGGCTGGGTGATGAAGCCGTCATGGATCGCAGAGGAAATGGAACTGAATGGCGAGAAATTCAAGCGTAAAAAACTGTATAATGTGATGATCCGTTACATTATGCCAGTCATTATGGTGATTCTGTTCCTGCAGTCGACCGGTGTGTTGAATCTGATTATGAAATAAGAATATTAGAAATCGCAGTTTGAAAGGGAGTCGGGGAAGTCTGGCTCCTTTTTGTAATCTGAGTATGTGAAAAAGTCAATGTTCTCCCCCCTCGAATTCGAGGGGGGAGAAAGCAGGCAGGAACAAATGCATTTACAATGTCATCCAAAAAAAGGAAATCTGGTTCCGCCAGAATTAACTAAAAATAAAAAGTAAAAATATAACCAAAAGGAGAATGGAATATGAGTACAAAAGCAGAACATGCAGCAGAATTACACAAGAGAGGATGCAACTGTGCGCAGGCAGTAGCCTGTACATTCTGTAAAGAATTCGGAATCAGCGAGGACGATATGTTCCGTATCGCAGAAGGTTTTGGTCTTGGTATGGGTGTGATGGAGATGTGCGGTGCATTGTCTGGAATGGCAATGATTATCGGCCTTGATAACAGCCAGGGAAGTACAGAAGAAGGATCAAAAACGAAAGGCGACACCTATAAAAAGATTCGAAGCAAAGTAGAAAAATTCAAAGAAAAAAATGGTTCCTGCATCTGCCGGGAGTTAAAAGGGGTGGAGACAGGAAAAGTTCTCTGCAGTTGTCCACAGTGTATCGCAGATGCCGTAGCTCTGACAGAAGAATATCTGGCAGAGCAGGGAAAATAAAGTCTGGAGAAAAGAAATGCGTTTAAAAAATATATTAATTGTTGTAAAAGATATCGAGCGTTCCAGAAAATTCTATCATGACCTGTTCGGACTGAATACAATTCTTGACAATGACGGCAATGTGATATTAACGGAAGGTCTGGTACTTCAGGATGAAAAGATATGGAAAGAAGTTCTGAATAAGGATATTATTCCGGAAAATCATGCCAGTGAGTTGTATTTCGAAGAACCGGATATCGAAGCATTTGCCAGAAAGCTTGAAAAGTTGTATCCTGATATCAGATATGTCAACCGGCTGATGACACACAGCTGGGGGCAGAAGGTGGTACGATTCTATGATCCGGATGGAAATCTGATCGAAGTAGGAACACCGATGTAAAGAAAATCTTGAATGATAGCGGAGGATAAGAAAGATGGGAGTTCAATCAATTGATGCAGAAGATGATCAGTTTGCATATCGTTATGATACACAGTTACTGATCGAGAGAAGAGACGAAGATCTGGATGAAGATGATATCGCAGATTATATTACAGAGCATTTTGAAGGCAACAGCCTGATCGCGGCTGGAGATGAAGATCTGGTGAAGATTCATTTCCATACGAATGAGCCGTGGAAGATATTAGAGTATTGCAATTCTGTTGGTGAAATCTTTGATATCGTTGTGGAAGATATGATCCGTCAGGCGAATGGACAGCAGGGATAATAAAGAAAGCATTGAAAGAAGATTCAAAAATAAAAACCTATATATCAAGATATGCTTTTGGAGCATGAAAAATAATACAACACAAGTATTAGACATATCTTGAACGTGAATTTATCATATCAGTATATGATATGATTTTTACAAGAAATACAGGAGGTTTTTGTTAGGGCAAAAATAGTACAAGGATTCTACGCTGGATGGCCGAAGGCATGGGCAGTATTCAACCTTGCGAAAGAAGTATGGGAAGTTTCAGAAGGTGATCTTCCTTATGAAGATGAAGCAATGAGAGCGCATGCCAAATCCATGGTATTCCCAATCGGAGCACCAAACGACGGATTCGCACAGTACTTTGTAGGACAGAGCTATCTGGCACCGGTATCTACAAGCCAGGTTGGTGTGTTCAATGTAACATTCGAGCCGGCCTGCCGTAACAACTGGCATATCCACCACGCAAAGAATGGCGGAGGTCAGATCATCATCTGTGTTGCAGGACGTGGATACTATCAGGAAGAAGGAAAAGAAGCCATCGAGATGAAACCGGGCGATTGCATCAACATTCCTGCTGAAGTAAAACACTGGCACGGTGCAGCACCGGACAGCTGGTTCTCGCACCTTGCAGTAGAAGTTCCGGGAGAAGAGACTTCAAACGAATGGTGCGAAGCAGTATCCGATGAAGAATACGGAAAATTGAAATAATCCTACCGAAGAATAAAAAATGTGATAAAATGGTTGCAGTCAGGAAACTGATTGCAGCTATTTTTTTGTATCGCCATGCGTTCGAAAGGAGCTGCCAGTGGCAGGTCATGCAGGTACAAAAGTATGCAAGAGAAGTTGCCGGCGGCCGATTCTGGGGATTAACAGAGACAGAATATGAAAGGACAAGAATCATGAAGATAACATCAGTTGCAGTATTAGGTGCAGGTGCGGTAGGTTCCTATGTGATCTGGGGACTTGCGGACCGTGAAGATATAAAGCTTGGCGTGTTTGCCGAAGGAGAAAGAAATGAAAGACTGAGCCGTCAGGGCTGTGCGATCAACGGAAAGGTCTATCATCCGGAGGTGTGGACACCGGAGGAAGCAGAAAATGTGGATTTCCTGATTGTTTCGTTAAAATATGGTGCATTGCCGGGAGCATTGGAAAGTATTCGAAAAGTAGTTGGAAAAGATACCGTTGTAATGAGCCTGATGAATGGCGTGGACAGCGAAGAGATCATCGCAGAACAGATTGGAAAGTCACACATTCTTCCGGCTGTGATCAAAGTGGCGTCACACAGGGAAGCGGACGGTTATCATTTTGATCCGGAGACAACACGGGGAATCATCTTCGGTGAATATGAAGCACCGTATGAAAGTGAAAGAGTAAAGGCTGTGAAAGAGCTGTTTGCCGGTACAGGCATCCATTACCGTTCGACGGAATATGCGATAGAAGAAGTGTGGTGCAAATTCCGGTTAAATGTCTGCAATAATCTGCCACAGGCAATTCTGGGAGCAGGAGTGGGATGTTACAGAGACAGTGTACATATGAAGGCAATTCAGAACGGACTTAAGGATGAATTAGAAGCAATTGCAAAAGCCAAAGGAATTGACATCAGTAAAGCGGACAGAATGTCCGGCAGAGGAAGTGCAGTTCCGCCATCAGCCCGTTATTCTACGCTTCAGGATCTGGATGCGGGACGGCATACCGAGATTGATATGTTCTCCGGTGTACTTATCAGGATGGGAAAAGAACTGGGGATTGCAACACCGTATAATGAGTATACCTATCACATGATCAAAGCACTGGAAGAAAAGAACGATGGCAGATTTGCCTATACAGGAGAGGAAGATCCAATCTGGTCGAAGTAACAATGCATATACGGGAAAATTACCGTTGATAGTTCTGACAGACGAAAAAAGTTGGTAAATTAGAGAAAAGTTTGGGGAAGAGATATGTTGAAAAAAGAAGAAATCATAACACTTTTAAAGAAAGATGTAGTTCCGGCACTTGGCTGTACAGAACCGGTATGTGTAGCATTGTGTGCAGCAAATGCAGGGAAACTTACAGAGGGACGGATCTGCTCGATAGAAGTAGAAGTAAATGTGGGAATTTATAAAAATGGAATGTCAGCCGGAATCCCGGGTTGTGATTACGTGGGTCTTCCATATGCAGCAGCATTGGGAGCACATCTTAAGAATCCGGAAAAAGGACTGGAACTTCTGGAAGATATCACAACGGAGATCCTGAAACAGATGAAAAAACTGTGTGACTCACATGCAGTATCAGTGAAGATCAAAGAGCAGGAACGAGAATTATATGTGAAATGCACAATCAAGGCAGAGGCGGACACGATCACATCGGTTATTCGGGGGACACATACCAATATTGTATATCTGGAAAAAAACGGAGAAGTCGTATTTGAGAAAAATCCGGAAAAAGGACAGGCGTCGGATGATACGTTGATCGAAGAACTGAAACAGATGACAATCGCACAGATCCGTCAGATTGTGGATACTGTTTCAGAGGAAGAATTACATTTTCTCTTGGATGGCGTGGAGATGAACGAAAGACTGGCGGCGTATTCCGAAGAGAAGAAAACCGGAGTCGGAATTGCAGATGCGCTTCGGGACGAAAAGGATTCCAATGTATTAAAGGATAATCTGATGACCAGAATTATGTTAAAAGTAAGTTCGGCGGCGGAAAGCCGTCTGGATGGATGTCCACTTCCGACGATGAGCAGCTCGGGGCAGGAACGAAGGGACTGGTCGTGATCCTGCCGGTCAGTGAAACAGCAGATGTACTGGGTGTTTCTCAGGAGAAAAAAGTCCGTGCGATTGCAATCGCCCATCTGGTGAATCGTTATATCAATGCCTATATAGGAAAGTTGTCACCAATGTGTTCCTGTGTCATGGCATCATCAACGGCTGCATCAGTTGGAATCGCTTATCTGTTCGGAGGCAGTGATGAACAGCTTGGATATGCCGTAAGGAATATGTCAGGAACGGTAACGGGAATGATCTGTGACGGCGGAAAGGTTGGCTGTGCAATGAAAGTTGCAACAGGATCTTCAGCTGCACTGCTCTGTGCACTGACAGCTGTTCACAATGCACCGCTCAGGGTAAGTGACGGCATTTGTGCAGAAACACCGGAAGACTGCATCCGCAATATGGCGTGGATCGGCAATCAGGGAATGGCACAGACGGATAAAGAGATCATCCGCATTATGGAGAGTAAAAAATAGAGATGGGATAATAAAACAAAATTAAAAAATCAGAAATAAAAAATCAGAAATAAGAAATAAAAAAGTAAGGAAATGTAATCAGGAAGATGAAGAGGAAAATAGAAGTAGAACAACAGCATATGTTTTCGAATAAAATGATTGCCAGCATTTTGATACCGGTCATTCTGGAACAACTGCTCAATTCTGTAATGGGAACGGCAGATACAATGATGGTAAGTAATATCGGATCAGCAGCAATCTCGGCGGTATCTCTGGTGGATTCTATCAATATTCTTGTGATACAGGCATTTTCTGCGCTGGCAGCAGGAGGGGCAATTATCTGTTCGCAGTACATCGGACAACAGAATAAAAAAATGGCAAATGAATCGGCAAGACAGGTGTTGTTTATTATTACGGCGATTTCCGTTGTGGTTAGTTTGTTATGTCTGGGATTTAAGAAACCGCTTCTGCGGCTGATTTTTGGTTCGGTAGAAGTTGATGTTATGAAAGCTTCAGAGACTTACTTCTTTTATACGGCAATTTCATTTCCGTTTATAGCAGCATATGATTCTGCGGCATCAATCTTCCGTGCACAGGAGAATACGAAAGGACCGATGCTGATTTCGCTGATTTCGAATGTGTTAAATATTGCCGGGAATGCAATTATGATCTGGGTGTTCCATATGGGAGTTGCCGGTGCGGCAATCTCAACGCTGGTTTCCCGTATTTTCTGTGCAGTAGTGGTGCTGTTTCAGTTAAGAAGAGACCGGCAGCAGATTGTGGTGAGAGATTACTTAAAGATACGCCCGGACTGGTCAATGATTCGGAGAATATTGGGAATTGGAATCCCGTCCGGTGTGGAAAACAGTATGTTCCAGCTTGGAAAACTTGCAATTCAGTCAACGGTGTCAACCTTGGGAACGGTTGCAATTGCAGCACAGGCTATGACCAATATTCTGGAAAATCTGAATGGAATGGCGGCAATCGGAGTCGGTGTAGGATTGATGACGATTGTAGGTCAGTGTATGGGTGCAGACAGAAAAGACGAGGCCGTTTATTACATAAAAAAATTAAGTGTGATCGCAGAAGTGGCAATCATTGTAAGCTGCCTGGTGGTGTTTGTCCTGACAAAACCAGTAACAGTTTTAGGCGGTATGGAAGCAGAAAGTGCAAGAATGTGTTACCATATGATATTATGGATTACAATCGTAAAGCCGGTTGTATGGACTCCGGCATTTGTTCCGGCATATGGACTGCGTGCGGCAGGAGATGTAAAATTTTCTATGATCACGTCGTGTCTGGTCATGTGGCTGTGCCGGTTCTGTCTGTGCGTGATACTGATCCGTTTTCTGGGATTTGGGCCAATGGGCGTCTGGATTGGTATGTTCGCAGACTGGACAGTACGTGCAGTGATATTTACATGGAGATTCCATAGCAGGAAATGGTTAAGATATAAGGTGATTTAACAAGGTGATTGAAAGATGAAGTATGTATTGAAGAAAGCAGAGCAGACAGAGGTAGAACAAATATTTGGTCTGTATCTGAAGAGAATCCAGTGGATGAATGACAAAGGAATCGATCAGTGGAACAACAATGGCTATCTGGATGATTATCCGGTAACGTATTATTATGAACAGCAGAAAGCAGGAAGACTTTATGTTATGAAAATAGAAGAGGCGGATGGAACAAACGACAGAATCGCGGGTGCAGTTGTGCTTCTGTCAGAGGATCCGAGATGGGACGACGGATATGAAGTTTCCGCTTATTATCTGCATAATTTTGTGACAGATCTGACGGTTAAAGGGGCTGGAAGAAAGATTATAAAAGCTGTCGAAGCACTGGCGGAAAACGATCACAAAGAAAAAGTATGTCTGGACTGTTCCATCGACAATCCATTTCTCAATCAGTATTATGAATCAATGGGGGATAAGATGGCAGGAACCTGCAAAGATGGAGTGTATGAAGGGAATAGACGTGAAAAATGTTTTGTGCTACCATAGAGAAAAAATAAATGATAATCAGAGGAGAAGAAAATATGAATGAATTATATGAAATCATTGAAAAGAAAATAAAAGCATCCGGATATCCAAGACCAATCTCCGGGGCGGATGTATACGATGATATCTGTGATCAGATTGACGGAAAGGAAAACGGAACGTATTTATTATTGTCAAAATTTGAAGAGGATGTGGTATTTGAGTATCATATTACGATCCAGGATGAGGACTTCAATCTGGGAGTTCTGACAATGAAGACACCGGAAGGGATCTTTGAAGTAGACTTTGATGCATAGGAATATTATACATATATCTTTAGAATGACAGGGAGCGCATTAGTTATAGAAGAAAGAATTGGATGAAAGATGGAAAAAGCAGGAAAGACAAAAGAAATGGATATGCTGAATGGCGGCATTGCAGGAAAATTAATCCTGTTTGCAATTCCGCTTGCGTTCAGCAGTATTTTACAACAATTATTTAATTCGGCAGATGTAGCAGTGGTTGGAAGATTTGCGGGAGATAAAGCTCTGGCAGCGGTAGGAAGCTGTGTGGCACTGGCAGGGATTTTTGTAAATCTGAATGTGGGTCTGTCCGTAGGTCCGAATGCAGTTCTTGCGAATCTGATCGGTCAGAAACAGAGAAAACGTATCAGTGGAATGATTCATACAATCTTGACATTCGGAGTGATGGCAGGACTTGTTCTGATGGCGGTGGGAATGATGGCGGCAGGTTCGGTACTGAAAGCTTCGGGAACACCGGAGAGTGTTATGCATGAGGCGCTGGTATATATCCGCATCTATTTTGTAAGTATTCCGTTTATGGTCATCTATAACTTTGGGTCGGCTATATTAAGAAGCTATGGGGATACGAGACGCCCGATGTATTATCTTCTGCTATCAGGAACGGTGAATGTGGTTCTGAATCTGATTCTGGTAATCTGTTTTTCGCTTGGTGTAGTCGGAGTAGCGTCAGCCACACTCATTTCCAATATACTGAGTGCGTTTCTGGTTGTGATACATTTGTACAGACGAGAGGACGAGTTTCAGTTCCGGTTCAAACAGATGACAATAGAAAAGAATGCTCTGAAAAAAATTCTGATCATCGGAATACCGGCAGGAATCCAGGGCGCAATCTTTTCGGTATCCAATGTTTTTATTCAGAGCGGGATCAATTCCTTTGGGGAAAATGCGATTGCAGGTTCGTCGCTGGCACTGAATTTTGAATATTTTTCGTATGATATTGCCGTTGCGTTTGCACAGGCTGCGGTCACATTTATCGGACAGAATTACGGGGCAGGTAATCTGAAACGTTGTAAAAAGATATTCTGGGAATGTATGCTGTTTGGAATCGGCTTTACAGAAGTGCTTAGTATTATCTTTATGATATGGGATGATTTTTTTGTGGGGATTTATACGACCAGTGCCGCTGTGGCAGCATTTGGAATCAGCAGGCTGCATCATGTATGCTCGCTGGAAGGTCTGACCGCAACTTATGAAGTGGAAAGCGCAGCACTAAGAGGAATGGGAAAATCCCTGGAACCGTCCATTATCACAATTCTCGGAACGGTTGTATTCCGTGTGATATGGCTCGTAACAGTATTTAAGATGGTTCCGACGTATGAGATGCTGATGGATGTGTATGTTGCATCGTGGATATTTACGGGGGGAATACTGTTTGTGATATATATGATGCATATGAGAAAGCTGGAAAAGAGTGTGATAAAGTAAGCATATGACAACATATGAAAAGAAAATATTAATGGAAAATGGAACCAGACATGAAATCGTATCAAGCAATCAGGATGTAGATGTTCGGTTCTATATGTCAGTGGATGAGGGAAGTTATGTCGCACCGCATTGGCATGACAGTCTGGAAATCATATATATGCTGGAAGGCAGTATGAAGGTAAAGTGCGAGAATAAGGAGATAGAAGTACAGGCCGGAGATATCAGTCTGATCAATTCAAGAGAGATTCATTCTTTCTGGAGTACACCGAATAAGTCGCTGGTATTGCAGGTACCGGAAAGACTTCTGGAAAAATATATTTCAGACTATGAATTAATAAAATTTTATGTAGATCCACATCCGGAAAAAGATACAGAAAGCACAAAATTGGAGTGGTTAAAAAAATATGCTATGACATGTATGTGATATATGAAGTACGGATGAATTATGTATATCAGGATCTGATGAACACAGAGGATTATGTCAGTGAGATATTTGCAAGGCATGGATGTACGAATTATAAGGTGGCAATGCGGTGGTTTAAGAAGCGTCATCACTGTACACCATCAAAGATGCGAAAGCAGCGGACAGACAAAATGGAAGTCGTTGTGAATACGGAAAAATATGTAATAAAATAGAAAAAGTCGGAAATGTACCTAATAATAGTAGTTTATATTCCTAATGTGAACAAAAAACATCTGCTAGAATGTACCTATCAAAAAACAAAGGAGTAAAGCAATGGAAACTACAAAGATTAGTATCAAAGAACGATTTGCATATGGTTGTGGGGACCTTGGCTGTAATATTATCTATTCGGCAATGTCCTCATTTCTTTTGTTCTACTACACCGACTATGTAAAAGTCAGTGCATTGACAATTGGAACGATCATGCTGATTTCAAGATTATTTGACGGGGTAACAGACCTGATCATGGGAGTCATCGTAGACAGAACGAAGTCCAGATTTGGAAAATGTCGTCCGTGGATTTTAAGAATGGCAATCCCATTTGCAATCGCAGCAGTATTATTGTTCTCAGTTCCTTCTGGATTAGGGGATAAGGCAAAAATTGTATACATATTTATTACGTACAACCTGGTATCCTCTGTTGTATACACAGCAATCAACGTACCATATTCAACATTGAATGCATTGATCACGCAGGATCAATACGAAAGATCTGTCCTTAGTGTCTTCCGTATGACACTTGCAACAACAGGAACCCTGATCATTACAAACCTGACGCTTCCACTGGTAGAATTCTTTGGAGATAATTTATCTGCATGGACAAAGACATTTGCAGTATTTGGAGTGCTGTCAATTGTGATTTTCCTGATAACTTTTGCGGGAACGAAAGAAAGAGTAAAACCATCAGCTAAAAGTAAGAATGAAAAACTTCCATTCCTCAAAGGAATCAAAGTATTATTCCGTAATAAATACTGGCTGATGATCACATTGACACTGGTGTGATTTTGAATGGGATGACCGTATCTTCCCAGATGCTAAGGGAATGTTACAGAGATATAAAGAGAAAGGTCTGAAGATCTGTGCATGGATCAATCCATATATTGCACAGGGAACAGACTTCTTCCGTGAAGGTCTGGAAAAAGGATATCTGTTAAAACGTGCAGACGGCATGGGAATCAAACAGGTCGATAACTGGCAGCCGGGAATGGGTCTGGTAGATTTTACAAATGCAACAGTCGGAGGACAGCAGTTCCCGGTACACTGGGGTGGTGACTGTTCTGCATCTTATGCATCTATGGCAGAGAGCTTAAGAGGTGGTCTTTCCTTTACAATGTCAGGCTTCTCATTCTGGAGTCATGATATGGGCGGATTCGAACTGACAGCCAGCCCGGATGTATATAAGAGATGGTTACAGTTCGGACTGTTATCTTCACACAGCCGACTGCATGGTTCGAAGAGTTACAGAGTACCGTGGCTGTTCGATGATGAGGCCGTAGACGTATGCCGTAAGTTTACAAAACTGAAGCTTCGCCTGATGCCGTACATTTATCAGATGGCAGTAAATTCTCATCATACAGGAATTCCGACGATGCGTTCCATGGTAATGGAATTTGAAAATGATCCGGCAACGAAATATCTCGATATGCAGTACATGTTCGGAGACAGCATTCTGGTCGCACCGGTATTTTCAAAAGACGGGGATGTGGAATATTACCTGCCGGAAGGCACCTGGACACATCTCTTAAGCGGAGAAGTGAAACAGGGAGGAAGATGGTATAAAGAAAATTATGACTTTATGTCACTTCCGGTATATGTAAGAGATAATACCATTCTTGCGATTGGAAATAACGAAGAAACTGCAGATTACGATTTTGCTGATGGTGTAGAAATCCGGGTATATGAAGTAAACGACGGATGCAGGATATCATGCACAGTACCGGATCAGAAAGGTCATACAGCACTGACTGTAGAAGCGGTACGTGAAAATAATAAGTTAACATTGACAAGCAATGGAAAGAATCAGAATATGAGATATGTTCTGGAAAATGTATCAAATATAAGCAATGTGACCGGAGCTGCAAAAGTAGAAGAGATAACAGAAGGTGTTGTTGTTATTCAGGAAAAGAATGAAGTAGTTGTAGAATTTTAATTTTTCATTATTATGGCGGCTATCACCAATCGGTGATAGCCGCCATATGCATGTAACAGAAAATCAGACCCTGTCGTGATTGATCTCGCGATAGAACAACCGCGCAATCTCATCCTGCTTATCCGTCTGACCAAGAATCCACATCAGTTTCGCAACAATGGATTCTGTCGTCATATCGTCGGACTTAAGGATTCCTTTATGATTACTGAATTTTTTTCCAACCTGATATACGCCAAGATCACAGCCTTCTTCAGGTACTTGTGTGGTGACGGCGATCGTCTTGCCGGAATCTACCCAGGAGAAGATCGCCTTTTCAAAGGAATCATCATATTCCGGGATACCTCCGATACCAAAGGTTTCCAGGATGATAGCATCATAGTGACCGCTCAACAGATCGAAAATCTCAGCTTTGACTTCCGGAGTCAGTTTTAGCACAAAGACACGGTCATTGAGACTTGCGTAAGATTTCAGATCCTGCGGAGCCGGACGTTCTTCCGTATAGTAACGGATGATGCGGCTGTCACGGATGATGGCAAGTTCCGGGAAGTTCATACTGTCAAAGGCATCAAAACTTCTGGTGCGCTGCTTGCGGCCACGTGTTCCGGCGACAACTTTTCCGTTGAATACGATGCAGACATTGCAGGAAAGATCATCGGCAGCATACAGAATGCTCTGGAACAGATTGATCTTCGCATCGGTATAAGGATTGGCCATCGGTTTCTGGGAACCGGTCAGTACGATTGGCTTTACACTGTCCTGGATCAGATAAGACAGGGCGGCAGCAGTATATGCCATGGTGTCTGTTCCGTGAAGAACGACAAACCCATCGTAGTTGTTATAATTTTCCATGATCGCATCGCGGATCATCAGCCACTGGCGCGGGCGCATATTTGTGCTGTCAATATTCATAAGCTGAAGTATTTCCAGATGACAGATGTCTTTGATTCCCGGTACGCTGGCTGCAAGTTCTTCTCCTGTCACAGCCGGTGTCAGTCCAAGATCCCCCTCTTTGGATGCAATCGTACCACCGGTTGCTATCATTAGTATGTTTTTCATGATCAGTTACCTCTCAATATATAATATATTTTTTACACTTCTATAAGATTAGCTGTGATTGGAAGGCATGTCAAGGAAAAACAGGTATTTTGCAGAGTATTTTCAGATGAGCATTAACCCTTAATATCAGATGGATTTTTATCGGAAGGCGGAGCCTGCTCCGGAGCATCGTCTGCGCATGAGACCGGAGGAAGGAATGGATAAAGTTCCTCATACGAATCCAGTTCCGCAGGATTAAGAGGTGCAGAAGGAATCAGACCGGTACAGTCATGGGAAGAGGCAGCAGTTGCGAGATAATCGTAAGAATCAATGAGTTCCTGGTTGGACAAAGGGTTTACATTTACAGTCTTTTTTTCATGTTTCTTCATAATAAAAACTCCTTTATAATTCAGATATATTAGAGGGGTGAATAAATAGTGTTTATTTAGTAAAAAAAGAGGAAAACCTGCTTTCCGGTATAGAATGGGTAGAAAAAAAGAAAATTATACGGTATAATACTTCATGTTGTGAAATATTAGAGCTTTAAAGCTGAAAAGAAGAAAAGGTACAATTTAAAATAACATATAAAAATAACAGATAAAGAAGATTTGATGAAATATAACAGGAAGGAGAAGCGGGAAATGAGAGTAGAAATTGACACGCATACGCACACGCTCGCAAGCGGACATGCATATAATACGCTGAATGAGATGGCAAAAGCAGCGGCGGATAAAGGACTGAAGGGGCTTGCAATCACGGATCATGCACCGGAGATGCCAGGAACTTGTCATTTGTATTATTTTCAAAATTTAAGAATTGTTCCAAGAAAAAAATACGGGATAGAGCTGTTATTAGGAACAGAGCTGAATATCATGAATGCGCAGGGGGAGATCGATCTTCCGGATTCGGTTCTTGAAAGACTTGATATTGCAATTGCCAGTATTCATCTGCCGTGTTTTAAAGATGAACGGACAATAGACAATGTAACTGCTGCATATGAGGAAGTAATGGAACATCCGTATGTGGACATCATTGGACATCCGGATGACGGGAGATTTCCTGTAGATATGAAGCGTATGGTAAAAAAAGCAAAAGAAACCGGAACATTACTGGAAGTGAACAATTCATCACTGCGTCCGGAAGGATTTCGTGAGAATACAAAAGAAAACTGTCTGGAGATGGTAAGGGAATGTAAAGCACAGGGAGTGATGATCGTGCTTGGCAGCGATTCACATGTGGATGCAGATATTGCAGAGTATCCATATGCGGAAGAAATATTGAGAGAGACAGATTTTCCGGAAGAATTAGTTGCCAATGTTTCACTGGAAAAATTAAAAGCATGCATAAAACATGGGAAAAAACTATAGACTTTAAAATTTTAATGTGTTAAAATGTAAAAGTAATGAATCTGCTACAAAGGAGATAATGCTATGAGTAAGAAAATCAGAACAGAGGCGGTTGACTATCTGTTTCAGGGAATTTTAAGCCTCAAAGATAAAGAGGAGTGTTATACATTTTTTGAAGATATCTGTACGATTAATGAATTACTTTCATTATCACAGCGGTTTGAAGTTGCAAAGATGTTAAGAGAACACAAAACCTATCTTGAGATTGCAGAAAAGACAGGTGCCTCGACAGCAACGATCAGCCGTGTGAATCGTTCACTGAATTATGGAAATGACGGATATGACATGGTGTTTGAGAGAATTGGACTTGGGGAAGCCAAAGACGAAAAAGCAGAATAAAGTGCGAACGGGCTGTGTGGATACATTGGGTAAGGATGCGGAAGCGGCCGAAAAAGAAACAAAAAAGAAATAAGACGTGCGGTCTTATTTCTTTTTTTTCGAATCTTTTTTGGTTCCGATACTTTCGGAGTGAAGCAGATCAGGAAAATTATCCAACAGTTTTTCGACAATCTGCTTTTTCACATAGATGTCAAAACTCAGGTTGCAGATGAACGCGAACAACTGCAGGGAATCCCTGTCTTCTTCCGGTACTTCATCAAAACATTTCTTAGAAGAATTATAAGAACGGATAATCTCTTTTTCGAATTCCGGAATTCTGGACTTTTCCAGTTCGCACACTTCTTTATAGATAGAAGTGATATCAAAGTCCTGATCTGTGTCGAAATACTTATCCGTAATCGGTTCTAACATTGTCTCGATATCTTTAATAGAAAGAAAATTCTTAAAATAATAGATAAAGATCATTACAAGCAGATGCTCTTTGGAATACTTCTTCTTCATCGGTGGAGGAAGAAGGTTGTTCTTGGCATAGTTATTGATCATGGTTTTGGTAAGGATCTTGTCCTCATCATGACGCTTACTGGATGCCAGCTCTTTCTCCATAAAAGTTGTGACCTGATCCATGTATAAATCTATATTCGGAATATCATCCGGCCTCACGTAATCAATCCGTGAGATGCTTGATAAAATGCTGTTCAGCATATCTTTTGTGTCTATTGTCATTTTTTCATCACCTCAATGTAATTATTATATAGTTTTGAAAACTAGATAGCAAGCGTTTTTTCAATACAGGTTGGAGAAAATGTCGGGAAAATTTTGAGGAATATTGGAGAATGTGTTGACATTCGGACAGAGCGTGATAAAATATGTTCGATAACAAACAATTTGAACATGAACAATTCGAAACCGAACATTTAAAAAGCTCATGTGTCTGGAAGCGGCAACTACTGAAGAATGTCATATATTCGAAAGAAGGACTCAATGGAAAGCTGAACAAAGATGAAAATGATATGAACAAAGATATAACAGGAAAGGATGGTAATGTGAAAGAGAAAGACAGAAAGATCGGACCGGAGATACACTGCACAGATCTGAAATTGTCAAGAAATCTGTCCGCACATGTGAGAAAGTCCGGTGTGGACGAAGTAACTATGATGCATGGATGGATCATCCGGTATCTCTATGAGAACCGGGAACATGATATTTTTCAGAAAGATATTGAACAACGATTCTCGGTCGGCAGATCAACAGTTACGAATCTGCTCCAGCTGATGGAAAAGAAGGGATTTGTGAAAAGAGAATCCGTAAAACAGGATGCAAGATTGAAGAAAGTGGTATTGACAGAAAAAGGAATTGCAAGTCAGGAATCTTTTGAAGAGATTGTGGAGAATATCGAAGAAGAACTTTCCGAAGGCATATTGGAGGAGGAGCTTCATACGTTTTATAAGGTACTGGATCAGATCAGGGAGAATGCCAGAAAGTATGAGATAAAGTAAAACATAAAAAACAAAGTAAGGCATAAAAACAGAACAGAAAAGATAACACGTGATTTAAAGAAAGATATAAAAAACAAAAAAAGAAAGGGCAGAATGGAATGATTAAGACATTAGCAAAACAGATTAAAGAATTCAAAGCAGCATCCATTGCAACTCCGCTCTTTATGATCCTTGAGGTATTGATGGAGATGATCATCCCTTATCTGATGGCATCGATCATCGACAAGGGCGTCAATGCCGGGGATATCCGGCATATCTATAAAGTTGGCGGGATCATGGTCGTTGCGGCGGCCATCGGATTATTCGCCGGAATGATGGGTGGAAGATACGGTGCGAAAGCATCGGCAGGATTTGCAAGGAATCTGCGCGAGGCGATGTTTAACAATATTCAGACATTTTCATTTTCGAATATTGATAAATTCAGTACGGCGGGACTGGTAACCCGAATGACAACAGACGTAACCAATATACAGAATGCATACCAGATGATCCTGCGTATGTTCACGAGAGCACCTGCCAGCATGATCTGTGCGATGGTCATGGCATTTACGATCAATGCAAGACTGGCGTGCATCTATCTTATAGCGGTGATCATTCTTGGAATCCTGTTGTTCCTGATCATGAGCCATGCGACAAAGTATTTCCAGCAGGCATTTCCGAAGTATGATGACCTGAATGAGTCTGTACAGGAGAACGTATCTGCGATCCGTGTCGTAAAAGCATATGTAAGAGAAGAACAGGAGACAGCCAAGTTACGAAGAGCAAGTGAAAATATCTATAACATTTTCGTAAAAGCAGAGACAAATCTGGTATTCAACGCACCGATGATGCAGACGGCAGTATATACCTGTATTCTGTTAGTAAGCTGGTTCGGAGCGAAGATGATCGCAAGTAAATCCCTGACGACGGGAGAACTGATGAGTCTTCTTACATATTGTATGAATATCCTGATGAGTCTGATGATGCTGTCGATGGTATTCGTTATGATCACGATGAGTATGGCGAGTGCGAGACGTATCTCCGAAGTACTGAATGAGACGAGTGATCTTGAAAATCCCAAGCATCCGGTCATGGAAGTAGAAAACGGAAGCGTTGTATTCCGTCATGTAGACTTTGCATATAAAAAAGGCAGTGACGAACCGGTGTTGA
>CAKRAT010000006.1 GCA_934295165.1 uncultured Dorea sp.
TTATAGAGCATATGAAAGAAGAATTGAAAGGAGAATAAGTGTATGTTACATCCATCTTACACAGACTTAATGAAAGTCGTAAATAAAGACGTAGAAGAGGGCGAAACAAAGGTAGTTAACAGCCGTTATTCTATTGTTATGGCTACAGCAAAGAGAGCAAGAGAGATCATTGACGGATCTATGCCACTCGTTGATGCAAAGATGGGCGAAAAGCCGCTTTCTATTGCAATTGATGAGATGAATCAGGGAAAGATGACGGTCATCGCACAGGACGAAGAGGAAGAAGAATAAGATTTGATTTTCCATGGAGTCTATTGCAGGCAGATTCTTTCAGGCACCTGGTGGCTGGGATACAAAGGCAGATGCCGTAAGGTGTCTGCCTTTCTTGACCTGGATATAGCAAATAGCAAAGATGTGTGCCGAGTAGAATGCATACTGCAAAAATCAGAAATAAAAAGGAGAACTGAATGAATATATTTTTCGTATCACTTGGCTGTGACAAAAACCTGGTAGATTCAGAGGTCATGCTTGGACTTCTGGATGCAAAAGGATACCAGATTGTTGATGATGAAACACAGGCCGATGTTATGGTAATCAACACCTGTTGTTTTATTCATGATGCAAAAGAAGAAAGTATCCAGACGATTCTGGATATGGCAAGATATAAAGAAGAAGGAAGATTAAAGGCTCTGGTGGTAACTGGATGCCTGGCGCAGAGATATAAGCAGGAGATCATTGATGAGATTCCCGAGGTAGATGTAGTGCTTGGAACAACTTCTTATGATAAGATTGTGGAAGCAGTAGAAGAAGCACTGGAAGGTAAATCAGAAGTAGAACTTGCAGATATCGATGCACTTCCGCTTCCAGAGACCAAGAGACTCGTGACGACCGGAGGTCATTATGCATATCTGAAGATTGCAGAAGGCTGTGACAAACACTGTACATACTGTATTATCCCGAAAGTCCGTGGTAATTACCGCAGTGTACCGAAGGAGCGTCTGATTAAAGAAGCGCAGGAACTGGCTGATCAGGGTGTAAAAGAACTGATTCTGGTTGCACAGGAGACAACGGTATATGGACAGGATATTTACGGTGAAAAATCCCTGCATAAGCTTTTGAAAGAGTTATGCCAGATCAAAGGAATCCGCTGGATCCGTCTTCTGTACTGTTATCCGGAAGAGATTGACGGCAATCTGATACAGGTAATGAAAGAAGAACCGAAGATCTGCCATTATCTGGATCTTCCAATTCAGCATGCAAGTGATGCCATCTTAAAGAGAATGGGAAGAAGAACTTCTAAACAGCAGTTAACCGATACGATCACTAAGCTGAGAGAAGAAATCCCAGACATTGCACTCCGTACAACGCTGATCACCGGTTTTCCGGGAGAGACGCAGGAACAGCATGAAGAAGTAATGAAATTCGTGGATGCGATGGAATTTGAAAGACTGGGTGTATTTACTTATTCGCCGGAAGAAGACACTCCTGCAGCAACGATGCCGGATCAGATCGACGAACAAGTGAAAGCAGACCGTCAGGCAGATATCATGGAACTTCAGCAGGAGATTGTATTTGATCAGGCAGAGGATATGATCGGAAGAGAGGTTCTGGTTATGATTGAAGGGAAAGTCGCCGATGAGAATGCGTATGTCGGAAGAACTTACCGGGATGCACCAAATGTAGACGGGTTGATCTTTGTAAATACAGAGGAAGAGCTGATGACCGGGGATTTCGCAAGAGTGAAAGTTACCGGAGCAGCAGAATATGATTTGATAGGAGAGTTGATGTAATGAATTTACCAAATAAGCTGACTGTTTTAAGAGTAATCATGGTTCCGTTTTTTGTATTCTTCATGCTGACAGGTGTGGGTGGAGCTGCAAATAAATGGATTGCGCTGATCATCTTCTGTGTGGCAAGCCTTACGGATATGCTGGACGGAAAGATCGCAAGAGCAAGAAATCTTGTGACGAATTTTGGAAAGTTTATGGATCCACTGGCAGATAAACTACTGGTTTGTTCGGCTATGATCTGTATGATCCCGCTTGGAAAGCTTCAGGCATGGTTCGTAATCGTGATCATTGCAAGGGAATTTATTATCAGTGGATTCCGTCTGGTAGCAGCAGATAACGATATCGTGATTGCTGCGAGCTACTGGGGGAAATTTAAAACTGTATCACAGATGTTCATGCTGATCCTTCTGATCGCTGATCTGGGCGGTGTATTTAATATAATTGCACAGGTGCTGATCTGGGTATCACTGGTACTTACGATCGTATCGCTGGTTGATTATATTGCGAAGAATGTACAGGTGCTGACACAGGGCGGTATGTAAAGAGTTGATGATTTTATAGAAAAAAGGCGCTTTTCCGGGGGGATGTTTTTCGGAGAAGCGTCTTTTGAAAATTGTGCCAAAAAAACAGAAAATTCCATATAAAAATGTAGAGAAAAATCAATTGACGAATGTCGAAATATATGAGAAAATAAATACAAGTATGGATGTTAAAGAGATAACAAACCCTACGATAAGCAAACTTACATAGTTGAAAGGAGTTTTAAAATGATTTATTCACAGGAAGTAGAAATGATGTGTCCGGTAGCTCAGGGTGCAAACCACGGACCAGCTCCGATTCCGGAAGAAGCAAAATGGGTTCAGGCTAAGGAAATTAAAGATATCTCTGGTTTTACACATGGTGTAGGCTGGTGTGCTCCTCAGCAGGGTGCCTGTAAATTAACACTGAATGTTAAAGATGGTATCATCCAGGAGGCTCTCGTTGAGACAATCGGATGTTCAGGAATGACACATTCAGCAGCTATGGCTTCTGAGATTCTTCCAGGAAAAACTATTTTAGAGGCATTAAACACAGACCTTGTTTGTGACGCTATCAATACAGCAATGCGTGAGTTATTCCTGCAGATCGTATACGGAAGAACTCAGAGTGCATTCTCAGAAGACGGACTTGCTATCGGAGCCGGACTGGAAGACCTTGGTAAAGGACTTCGTTCACAGGTTGGTACAATGTACGGAACATTAGCGAAAGGTCCTCGTTACCTTGAAATGGCAGAAGGATATGTAACAGGTATCGCTCTTGACGAGAACGATGAGATCATCGGATATCAGTTTGTAAGCCTTGGAAAATTCACAGACTTCGTAAAAGCAGGAGATACTCCAAACGAAGCATGGGAGAAAGCAAAAGGACAGTACGGACGTGTTGCAGATGCAGTTAAGATCATCGACCCACGTAAGGAGTAATCTCAATATTTTAAGGTAATTTAATCAGGAGGATAAATTAATGGCTTTATTTGAATCATATGAAAGAAGAATTGATAAAATCAATGAAGTATTGGCTGGTTATGGTATTTCTTCTATCGAAGAAGCACAGCAGATCACAAAGGATGCCGGACTTGATGTATACAATCAGATCAAAGGTATTCAGCCAATCTGTTTTGAAAATGCATGCTGGGCATACATCGTAGGTGCAGCAATTGCAATCAAAAAAGGATGTAAGACAGCAGCAGAAGCTGCAGCAGCAATCGGAGAAGGACTTCAGGCTTTCTGTATTCCTGGATCAGTTGCTGATCAGAGAAAAGTAGGTCTTGGACATGGTAACTTAGGAAAGATGCTTCTGGAAGAAGATACAGAGTGTTTCGCATTCCTGGCTGGTCACGAGTCATTCGCAGCTGCTGAGGGTGCTATCGGTATCGCAGAGAAGGCTAACAAAGTTCGTAAGAAACCTCTTCGTGTTATCCTGAACGGTCTTGGAAAAGATGCTGCAAAGATCATCTCAAGAATCAATGGATTCACATATGTTCAGACAGAATATGATTACTACACAGGAGAACTGAAAGAAGTAGAAAGAATTTCTTACTCTGACGGACTCCGTTCTAAAGTTAACTGCTACGGTGCTAACGACGTACGTGAAGGTGTTGCAATCATGCACAAAGAAGGTGTAGATGTATCTATCACAGGTAACTCTACAAACCCGACACGTTTCCAGCACCCAGTTGCAGGTACATACAAGAAAGAATGTATCGAACAGGGCAAGAAATACTTCTCAGTAGCATCAGGTGGTGGTACAGGACGTACACTTCACCCAGATAACATGGCTGCAGGTCCGGCTTCTTACGGTATGACAGATACTCTTGGACGTATGCACTCAGATGCACAGTTCGCAGGATCTTCATCAGTACCAGCTCACGTAGAAATGATGGGACTGATCGGAGCAGGAAACAACCCGATGGTTGGTATGACTGTTGCAGTTGCTGTTTCTGTAGAGGAAGCAGCTAAGGCTGGTAAGTTCTAAGAAATTGAATAAGTAATTTGGCTTGTAGAAGCTGAAATGTGAAAGAGAGAACCAGATGGTTCTCTCTTTTTGCTGTAGATGAGTTGCTGTTTTAATTCAGTATCGCGGTCTCTCGGTCCATGAGAAAGACTTGGTGTTCTGGTTCGGGCTAAGATTCTCCGATGAAGAAGTTATAAGGGTGTCAGAATTTTCTAAAAGCACCCGGCCTAGGAGTCAAACTCGCCATACGGCTCAAACAAAGAGTTTCTAAGTTTTATGTAGATCCGATTAACGACCGCTTCATGTATTAAACAGCAATTATTTATTCAAATTCTTATTCGCCGTAGAAAGCATCAATTTCAATCGGTTCAACTGGTTAACCTCACTGGCACCCGGGTCGAAATCAATCGCTACGATATTGGATTCCGGATAGCGTCTGCGGAGCTCTTTGATAACTCCCTTGCCTACGACATGGTTTGGCAGGCAGGCGAATGGCTGTGTACATACAATGTTTGGTGCACCGCTGTGGATTAACTCTAACATTTCTCCTGTAAGGAACCATCCTTCACCGGTCTGGTTACCAAGAGATACGATGTCGGAAGCCATCTTTCCAAGATCCTGGATCTTAGCTGGTGGTGTAAAGTGCTTGCTGGCTGCAAATGCTTCGGTTGCCGGAGCACGGAACCATTCCAGTGCCTTGATACCAAGATTGGCGGTTGTTGCCTTTTTCTTCTCGAATCCAAGCTTTTCCACTTTAAAGTTCTGGTTGTAGAAGCAGTAGAGCAGGAAGTCCAGAAGATCTGGAACAACTGCCTCGGCTCCTTCGCTTTCCAGAAGGTCTACTAAGTAGTTATTGGCCGCCGGAAGGAATTTAACAAGGATTTCTCCAACGACACCAACGCGAGGTTTCTTTATATCGAGTAATTCGATGTTATTGTCAAAGTCTTCAATGATCTCACGGCAGAGACGTTTGAATTTACGTCTGCTTGGGTAGCCGTTTGATACAAAGTCCTGACATACTTTTACCCATTTTCGGTGCATTGCATTGACGGATCCAGGAACTGCTTCGTATGGACGCAAGCGGTATACACACTTCATGAAAATGTCACCAAATACAGCACCATAGATGCCACGTAAAATCAGGTTCGGAGTCAGTTTGAATCCCGGATTGTCCTCCAGACCACTTAAGTTGATGGAAATGACCGGAATATATCCGTAACCGGCTTTCTTAAGGGCACGGCGGATGAATCCGATGTAATTGGAAGCACGGCATCCGCCGCCGGTCTGACTGATGATCACGGCAATCTTGTGCGTGTCATATTTGCCGGAAAGGATAGCTTCCATAATCTGACCGACTACCATCAGTGACGGGTAGCAGGCATCGTTATTTACATATTTCAGTCCTACATCAACGGCCTGTTTATTGTCGTTAGGCAGAACCTGAAGGTTATATCCGGATGCATTAAATGCAGGCTCCAGAAGCTCGAAATGAATCGGAGACATCTGCGGGCAGAGGATGGTGTAATTCTTGCGCATCTCTTTGGTAAATACAACTTTCTTGATCGCAGAAGACTGGATCGTACGTTTGTCCCCGCGTTTTTCTCTGACACGGATCGCAGCAAGCAGTGATCTGACACGGATTCTTGCAGCTCCTAAGTTGTTAACCTCATCAATCTTCAGAGAGGTGTAAATCTTGTCAGAGTCATTCAGGATCGACGCAACCTGATCCGTTGTAACGGCATCCAGACCACATCCAAATGAATTCAGCTGGATCAGATCCAGATTGTCTGCTGTTTTTACATAGTTTGCTGCGGCATACAGACGGGAATGATACATCCACTGATCCATAACATTTAACGGATGCTCGGCTGGATTTAAGTGGGAGATGGAATCTTCCGTCAGAACTGCAATATTATAAGAATTGATCAGTTCTGGAATACCATGGTTTACTTCCGGGTCGATGTGATACGGACGTCCTGCAAGAACGATACCACGGTTGCCGGTTTCATTTAAGAACTGGATGGTTTCTTCACCTTTTTTTTGCATATCTTTTCTGCATGCAGCGAGTTCTTCCCATGCGGTATGTGTTGCCTTCTTGATCTCGTTGGCCGGGACATGGAACTTCTCAGATAATTCTTCAACCAGACGGTAAGAGATAGTGTCTTCGCTGGCAAAAGAAATAAATGGATGAAGGAAATCTACTTCTCCGTGAACGATCGCATCAATGTTATTCTTGATATTTTCCGGGTAGGAAGTTACGATTGGACAGTTGTAATGGTTGTTGGCTCCCGCAAATTCATTCCTCTCATACGGAATGCTAGGGTAGAAGATGGTGTGGATGTCATTGTTGATCAGCCATTGTACATGTCCGTGTGCCAACTTTGCCGGATAACATTCGGATTCACTCGGGATCGAATCAATTCCCAGTTCATATACCTTACGGTTTGATATCGGAGAAAGGACAACCCGGAATCCCAGTTCGTTAAAAAATGTGAACCAGAACGGGTAGTTCTCGTACATGTTCAGGACACGAGGAATACCGATAATTCCACGAGGCGCATTTTCCTCTGCTAATGGTTCATAATCAAAATATCGTTTTAATTTATATTCGAATAAGTTTGGAAGTTTGTTCGTTGCTTTCTGTTTTCCAAGACCACGTTCACAGCGGTTACCAGTGATGAACTTACGTCCGCCGCTGAAATGATTGATCGTCAGACGACAGTTGTTGGTACAGCCTTTACATTTGGTCATGGTTGTAGAATATTCCATAGCTTCGATGTCTTCGATAGAGAGCATGGTTGTGCCTTCACAGTCGACATAACGTTCACGTGCGATCAGTGCAGCACCGAATGCACCCATGATACCGGCAATGTCCGGACGGATGGCTTCACAGTTGGCAATCTTTTCAAAACTTCTGAGTACAGCGTTGTTATAGAAGGTTCCTCCCTGAACAACGATGTGTTTGCCGAGTTCGGATGCATCGGACACCTTGATAACTTTGAATAAGGCGTTCTTGATTACCGAATAAGCAAGACCGGCTGAAATGTCAGCAACCTCTGCGCCTTCTTTCTGTGCCTGTTTTACTTTTGAGTTCATGAAAACAGTACAGCGGGTACCAAGGTCGATCGGATTCTTGGCAAACAATGCTTCGTGGGCAAAATCTTCTACCGTATAATTCAGTGATTTTGCAAATGTCTCAATAAAGGATCCGCATCCGGATGAACAAGCTTCATTTAACTGTACGCTGTCAACAGTCTGGTTTTTAATCTTGATACATTTCATGTCCTGACCACCGATATCGAGGATACAGTCTACGTCCGGTTCAAAGAATGAAGCAGCATAGTAATGAGAGACTGTCTCAACCTCTCCTTCGTCCAACAGGAGGGCAGCTTTGATCAGGGCCTCACCATATCCGGTAGAGCAGGAGTGGACAATTTCCACACCTTCCGGCAGCTTGCTGTAAATGTCTTTGATCGCGGAGATCGTAGTACCAAGCGGATCTCCTTCGTTATTATGATAGAAAGAATATAATAAAGTACCGTCTTCACCGACCAGAGCGGCTTTTGTTGTCGTAGAACCAGCATCAATACCAAGGAATGCCTTTCCCTGATAGGTGGCAAGATCCTTCACCGGCACCTGATGTTTTGCGTGACGATCTTCAAATTCTTCAAAATCTGCTTCCGTTGCAAACAGCGGCTCCATACGGTCCACTTCGAATTCCATCTTGATCTTTCCTTCCAGACGGCGCTGCATGTCAATGAGAGCCACGTCCAGATCTTTCTTTGAATTCAGGGCAGATCCAACTGCTGCAAACAGATGGGAATGTGTAGGGGCGATGATGTGTTCATCGTCCAGTTTCAGTGTGCGGATAAATGCTTCGCGCAGTTCAGAGAGGAAGTGAAGTGGTCCTCCGAGAAAGGCAACGTGTCCGCGGATCGGTTTACCACAGGCCAGTCCGCTGATGGTCTGATTGACAACTGCCTGGAATATAGAAGCAGCAAGGTCTTCTTTGGCAGCACCATCATTGATCAGAGGCTGGATATCTGTCTTGGCAAATACACCACATCGTGCTGCAATGGTATAGAGAGCTTTATAATTTTTCGCATATTCATTCAGCCCGGAGGCATCGGTCTGTAAAAGAGAAGCCATCTGGTCGATGAAGGATCCTGTACCACCGGCACATACGCCGTTCATACGCTGCTCAACATTTCCACCTTCAAAGTAGATGATCTTGGCATCTTCCCCGCCGAGTTCGATAGCAACGTCTGTCTGAGGTGCATAGTCCTGAAGAGCAGTAGACACAGCGATCACTTCCTGTACAAACGGTACACCAAGATGTTTCGCAAGAGACAGTCCGCCGGATCCGGTAATGACCGGTGATGCATGGACAGGACCTAATTTATGTACCGCTCTTCCTAACAGATCGGAAAGAGTTTCCTGGATGTTCGCGAAATGCCTCTCATAATCAGAAAATACCACTTCATTATTCTCATCTAATATGGCAATCTTTACGGTTGTAGAACCGATGTCGATACCAAGTGCGTATAATTCCTTTTGATTCATATTATGTAACTCCTTATCATGTTAAACTATATGTCTTTCTTCTTATTAAATGCATTTTGCTTAATTGCAACCTGTAACATTATACGACAAAAGTTCTCAAAAGACAATTAACAAATGTTGAAGATATGTTAAAAAGAGATGAACTTTACTTGGCACAATTGACAAATATCAGTTGGGAAGGTAGAATATCTACAGTGTGAGAATAAACGTAAAGGAGCAGTTATATGAACAATTGGTTAGATAAACTTGAACGGAAATTTAGCAGATATGCTATTCCAAATTTGATCACATATATTATAATACTATATGCGGCAGGATTTGCGCTGGAGTTGATCAACCCGACGTTCTATAGCCAGTTCTTAAGTCTGGATGCCAGCAAGATTCTCCAGGGGCAGATATGGAGAATTGTCACATTTATTATCCAGCCTCCGTCTGACAGTCTGATCTTTATTGCATTTGCGCTGTATCTCTATTATATGATAGGGAAACAGTTAGAGGCAGCGTGGGGGGCGTTTCGTTTTAATCTGTATTTCTTTTCGGGAATGCTCTTTATTGTACTGGGAGCCATACTGGCATATTTACTGACAGGCACTGTGTTACCGATGGATACATGGTATCTGAATTTATCGTTATTCTTTGCATTTGCAGCACTGTATCCGGATATCCAGCTTTTACTATTTTTCGTTATTCCGATTAAGATCAAATGGCTGGCTATACTTGATGGCTTGTATTTTATCTATGCGATTGTGCAGGCTTTTCTTCCGGCCTACGGCGGAGGTGTCTTTGGCATATATTATAAGGCGAATGCGCTTGCAGCATTCATCTCAATCCTGAACTTTATCATTTTTTTCCTGAGTTCACGTAATATGAAGCCTTACACACCAGGTCAGATGAAAAGAAAGAGTGATTTTAAACGCAAGATGAGACATGCGGAAAGACCGGTAAACAGCTATGCAAATGGAGCAAAACACAGATGCGCAGTCTGCGGAAGAACAGAACTGGATGATCCGAATCTGGAATTCCGGTATTGCTCAAAATGTAATGGCAATTATGAATATTGTCAGGATCATTTGTTCACACATACACATGTTAAATAACTAGGAGAGGAATAGGGAAAATATGAAAAAAACAAAAATTATCTGTACAATGGGACCAAATACCAACGATGAATCTCTGATGAGAAAGTTAGTCCAGAATGGAATGGACATCGCAAGATTTAACTTCTCTCATGGTGATCATGAGGAGCAAAAAGGCCGTATGGATATGTTAAAGAAGATCCGTGAGGAAGAGAACAAACCAATCGCGATCCTTCTGGATACAAAAGGACCTGAGATTCGTACAGGCGTATTAAAAGACGGAAAAAAAGTACAGCTGGAAGCAGGCGAGACATTTACCCTGACTACAGATGAGATTGTAGGAGACAATAAGATTGTGTCTATTACATACAAAGGTCTGGTAGAAGATGTGAAAGCCGGAAGCACAATCCTGATTGATGACGGTCTGATCGAACTGAAAGTAAAAGATAAAAAAGGCAATAACATCAACTGTGAAGTTATCAACGGTGGAGAACTCGGAGAGAAGAAAGGTGTTAACGTACCGAACGTGGCAATCCGTCTTCCGGCTATCACAGACAAAGACCGTGATGACCTGAAGTTTGGTGTAGAACAGGGTGTAGATTTTATCGCAGCTTCTTTTGTGAGAAATGCAGAATGTATTCTGGAAATCAAATCATTCTTAAGAGAATGCAAGGCTCCATATATTCCGGTTATTGCCAAGATTGAGAACTTTGAGGCAATTAAGAATATTGACGAAATTATTCGCTGTGCAGACGGAATCATGGTAGCCAGAGGTGATCTTGGTGTTGAAATTCCTGCGGAAGAAGTTCCATACCTTCAGAAGACAATTATCCAGAAGTGTAACGATAACTTCAAACCGGTTATCACAGCTACACAGATGCTGGATTCTATGATGCGTAATCCACGTCCGACAAGAGCAGAGGTTACAGACGTTGCCAATGCGGTATATGACGGAACAGATGCAGTTATGCTTTCCGGAGAAACAGCACAGGGTAAATATCCGTTGGAAGCACTTCAGATGATGGTTCATATCGTAGAAAATACAGAGGAACATCTGGATTATGATATGATTCTCAGAAAAGCAGGAGAGCACAGACTTAAGAGTGCTTCTAGTGCACTTGCACATGCCACAGTTACAACAGCGAATAACCTGCGTGCAAAATGTATTGTAACACCTACGGTATCTGGTGCTACAGCAAGAGTCGTATCTAAGTTTAAGCCAAAAACAGGCATTATCGGTATCAGTCCGAATGAGGCAACACTGAGAAGAATGCAGATTAACTGGGGAGTTATGCCGCTGAAATCAGTTGCAGTATACACAACAGAGGATATCTGTGATAATGCGATTGATTTAATCTGTGCAAAACAGCTCGCAGAAGCAGGAGATATGGTTGTATTAACACTTGGAATTCCATCTACGAATGTATCTGAGAACAGAACTGTAAGTAACATGATGAGAATTGCAATGGTAGATGACAGAAAATAAAAGATTGTAAATGAGCAGGAATGCTCTTAGAGAACCAGAAAACAAAGGAGCTTTAACTATAAAGTACCTGAGTTCTCTGGTTTTTTGATTGTTCTGTAGATGCGTTTTTGAGAAAGATTCTCCTTGACATACAGTGAAAATTCACGTATAGTGTTCCTGTAGAGAACTACTAAAGAACCAGAAGGTGGATGAGTAAGATGGAACAGACATCATTTACAGAGCGCCTGATGGAATTCGGGCTTACAAGACAGGAAGCAAGCATTTATCAGTGCCTGCTGACAGAAGGGAAGGTAACTGGATATGAAGTCGCCAAACAGACAGGAATATCCAGATCCAATGCGTATAATTCTCTGGCAAGTATGACGGAGAAAGGTGCGGCATATCTTATAGAAGAAGCAAGCACCAGAAAGTATGTGCCTGTCCCGCTCAATGAATTCTGTAAGAATCGTGTCCGTAAGCTGGAGGAATCCGGGAAATGGCTCCAGGAACATATGCCAACGGAAAAGGCTTATGCAGAAGGATATATTACGATTGAAGGTGCAGAGAATATACTGAATAAGATAAAGAATCTGTTATCGCAGGTAGATCAGAGAGTTTATATCAGTTGTACAAGAAATTATCTGTTACTTCTGATCCGGGAGCTGGATGCATTGATGGAAGCAAGGAAAAAGGTCGTGATCATCACTGATCAGCCGGCAACCTTTCATAATGCAAAAGTATATCTCGGAGAGAACAGAGGGATGCAGATAGGAATTATTGCAGATTCAAAATATGTACTGACAGGTGAATACGGAGAGGGAAGCATGAATACATGTCTCTATTCCGGACAGAAGAACTTTGTTGAACTATACAAGACAGCACTTGCGAATGAGATAAAATTATTATCAATACGAGAGGAGAACAGAGAGTGATGAAAAAAGAACCATTTGTAACAAAAACACAGTTAGACGAGATAATTAAAACGTATCCGACACCATTTCATTTATACGATGAAAAAGGAATCCGTGAGAATATGAAGGCTTTAAAAGAAGCATTTTCATGGAACAAAGGATACAGAGAGTATTTTGCGGTAAAGGCAACACCAAATCCGTTCCTGATCAATATTTTAAGAGAGTATGGATGTGGATGCGACTGTTCTTCTTATACAGAACTGATGCTCTCCGATGCTATCGGGGCTACGGGAGAGGACATTATGTTTTCTTCAAATGATACCCCTGCAGAAGAATTTGTACTGGCAGACAAACTGAATGCAATCATCAATCTGGATGATATCACACATATTGATTTCCTCGAAGAAGCAATTGGACATATTCCGGAGACGATCAGCTGTCGTTACAATCCGGGTGGAATGTTCAAGATCAGTAATGATATCATGGATAATCCTGGAGATGCAAAATACGGAATGACAACAGAACAGTTATTTGAAGCGTTCAAGATTTTAAAAGCAAAAGGTGCGAAAGAATTTGGTATTCACGCATTCCTTGCAAGTAATACAGTAACCAATGAATATTATCCAATGCTTGCGAAAGTTCTGTTTGAAGTTGCAGTAAAACTTCAGAAAGAAACAGGTGTACATATCAAATTCATCAACCTGTCCGGTGGTGTAGGTATTCCTTACAAACCAGATCAGGAGTCAAATGATATCCGTGCAATTGGTGACGGTGTACGTCGCGTATACGAAGAAGTACTGGTACCTGCGGGCATGGGAGATATTGCAATCTATACAGAGATGGGACGTTTTATGATGGGACCTTACGGATGCCTGGTTACAACAGCCATCCATGAGAAACATACACACAAAGAATACATTGGTGTAGATGCCTGCGCAGTTAACCTTATGCGTCCTGCTATGTATGGAGCTTATCACCACATTACTGTAATGGGTAAAGAAGATATGCCATGCGATCACAAATACGATGTAACAGGATCTTTGTGTGAGAATAATGATAAATTTGCAATTGACCGTATGCTTCCGGAGATTGATATGGGAGATGTACTGGTGATCCATGATACAGGAGCACATGGTTTCTCTATGGGATATAATTATAATGGAAAATTAAAATCTGCCGAAGTGCTCCTGAAAGAAGACGGATCCACACAGCTGATCAGAAGAGCAGAGACACCGGCTGATTATTTTGCAACATTTGACTGCTTTGATATCGGGAAAAAACTGATTGAAAAGTAGTTGTATAAAAAAACAAGCTTAGATATAATGATAGTGTCTTTTCTACTATGAAACAGACACTATTATTTTTCGAAAACGAAAAGGTACAGAGAAAACAGATACTCTGTAAGAAGAGGGAGGTAAAATATGAGAAAACAAAGTGTAGTGGGATTGATTCTGGCAGGAGTGATGCTGTTGTTGTGCGGATGCGGGGCAGGCATGACAACCGATGATGCAAAAGAATATGTACAGGCAGCTCTGGACTCCGGATATAAGGCGGAGTTTAAAAAATACGCTGAGTTAACGGATACAACAGAAAAAGAAGCAAAAAAAGAATACGAGAAGAATCTTGACAGCATTATGAACGAGGCAGGATTTGACGATACAGGAATATCCGATGATTTGAAGGCAAATTACCGCTTACTTTTTGAAAAGATGCTGAAAACTGCGAATTATAAAGTAAAAGAAGCCAAGGAAGCTGATGACAACGAATTCGTGATAACTGTAGAAGTAAGTCCATTTACTGCATTTTCTACCGTATCAGATGAACTGGATCAGTGGGTAACAGACACTTATTCAACAGCAGAAAGCGTTCCGACAGATGAGGAACTTAATGAGGCAATCATGCAGAAAATGTATGAATTGATGAATGAAAAACTTGATAATCCATCATATGGAGATAAAACCACACAAAAAGTGCACGTTAAGGCTGATAAGGATGGTGCATATTATATTCCGAGTGAAGATCTCACCGCTGTGGATGATGCATTATTCCCGGAAAATCAACTTTAGAAATTAATAAAATATAAATAGTTTTGAAAATAATGAAAAACACAGGTTTTGGGGATTGACATTTCTGAAACCTGTGTTGTATTATATACGAAAATAACTGAATGACAATCTGTTGTTCAGTCTTTTATCAGATAAATGATCGAAAGGCGGGTCATGGTTCTTATATGACGTTGCCAGACAACCCAGTTATAACATGTAGATAATTTAAAAAAAGTATCTGTTTTTAAATCACCAGTATTTGGAAGGAGCAGCCGGTAGCAGGTTTTGCAGATGGAAGTATGTTTTTTGAAAAAGGAAATGATCCGGTAAAATTCACATTGCTAAAAAGGAAGGAGGTATTGGCAGTGACTGGATTAATTATATAAAAAATGAAAGAGAGGTAACATATGACGAAGATTCTGAAAGTAAGAAAAACAGCAGCTTCGTTACTGGCAGCTATTTTATTTTGTCAGGTAATCATGTTTTGTATGTCGCAAATGCCTGTTGTTCGTGCCAGTGAAGCAGAAAGTAAAATGAAATTTGAAGTTTGGGGAGACGGAGAAGTAACGGTAACGGATGTAGAAGATCAGATACAACAGATTGATACCGGTACAGAGATAACTGTGCCCAACGGGAAGTGCATCCGTGTACATGCAAATGCTACAGAAGATACCACAATTATTATGCGTATTGTAAACGAAGAATCTGATCAGAACCTGGAAGATAGATCTGAAATGTGGGGGAAATATTTCTGGAGAGATATTACAGCGACAGGTATGGAGAAAAAGATTATTATAATCTTCAAAAAAAATAACCGCAATGTAAATACACAGACTACAAGAAAAGTACAGCTGCGGGGAAGCAAAGAAAAACCGGAAATAGGAGATGTTTTCACCGGGACTTGTGTAGTAACTGCGGTAGATGGTGGAAACGGGCACACTGTGCATGGGGTAACAATTTCTGGATTTACAGGAATTCTTGCAGGGATGTCAGTAGAAGGAAAGTGTGCGGATCATACAGCAGCTGCTCCATATGTAGGACAAGAATTTACATATGAATATACAGTTACAAGTGTAAATAAAATTACAGGAGAAGTATGTGGAAACTTGTATTGTAAAAGCGTTGTTGGCGCGACGGATGGCGTAACCAAAGATGCTGAAGGAAGGCTCATCGGATATCAGAGAGTGAATGGAATTGCTTTGATTTACAGAAATTACAGCGGTTATGCGAAGCTAAAAAAAGGAAAAAGCCAGACTATACTCACTGAAAATAATCCGGAATATTCGCTGGAAGGGGCATGTTACGGAGTGTATTATGATGCGGGGGCTGAAAAAGAAGCTGCAATGTTCACAACGGATAAAGAAGGCAATTCTAATATAATAGAATTAGAAGAAGGCACGTATTATGTGAAAGAAAAGAAGGCACCAAAAGGATATCGGCTTGATACAAAAATTTACCCGATTGTTGTTACTTCCGGTGAAACAGCTGAAATAAATGTAACAGATGAACCATTGTATTCGGATATGGAACTCGTACTTGAAAAAATTGACCGGGAGAGTATGAACGGAAATACACAGGGATCCGGAAGTCTGGAGGGTGCTGAATTTACAGTACGCTATTACGCAGGGATATATGAAAAAAATACACTTCCCGAAACGCCGGATAAGACATGGGTTTTAAGCACAAAAAAAGAGAAAAATATTTATGAATGCAGATTAAACAAAGACTATCAGATAGCCGGTGATACATTCTATTATGCGGAAAATGGAACGACTCCGGTACTTCCGCTTGGAACAATTTGTATTGAAGAAACAAAAGCACCAAAAGGATATTTACTGGAATCTTCGTATATAGAAGCAAAAGAAGGAAGAATTGACGGAACTTATTATCTGACACAGATTAAACAAGATGGAACACAGGTAAAAATAAAAGGAGGTAACAAGTATAAGATTGCAGACCGTATATGCCGTGGTGATGTCGAATTCCAGAAAAGAGATGAGGAAACACAGATGTCTATGGCAGGAATTCCGTTTGAAATCACATCTGTGACAACGGGTGAGTGTCATCGTATTATGACTGATGAAAATGGATATTTTTCATCAGCTTCAAATTATGTAAAACACAGTGTGAATACAAATACAGGACAACCGGAAAGTGGCGTATGGTTTGGAATGAACGGCAATGGTGGAACAGCAGAAGTAAATGATGAGTATGGAGCATTTCCTTATGATACATATCGTCTGGAAGAGTTACGATGTGAAAATAATATAGGTAAATCCTTATACAAGGGAACTTTTAAAATCTCCAAAGATCAATATACTGTTGATCTTGGAACAATCATGAATCCTGATCTTACGCTTATGACATCTGCAAAAGATGAAAAGACAGGAACACATTATGCAAATGCAGATAAAAATGTGTCAGTAACAGATACTGTTACTTATACGGGTTTGAGAAAGGGTCAGGAATATGTCATGAAAGGAACATTGATGGATCAGGAGACCGGAGAGGCTCTCCTAGATCAAGAAGGTAAAAAGATAACAGCTTTACAAAAATTCATACCAAAAACAGCAGAAGGAAATGTGGAAATAGAATTTATTTTTGACGGAAGACCACTGGCAGGAAAAAGTATAACTATATTTGAAGAATGTTTTATGGAAAATAAGCAGATTGCGGTGCATAAAGACCTGAATGATACAAACCAGATGATTCATTTTCCGAAATTAAAGACATCTGCGATAGATGACCGGACAGAAAGTAATATTATCAAAGCCGAGAAAAACATGATGATTACAGATACGGTAGAATATCACAATTTGAAAAAAGGGAAAAGATATAAAATTACCGGAATATTGATGGATAAGGAAACGGGAAAATCGGTAAATGATTCATCAGGTGAAAAAGTGACGTCAAATGTAGAATTTACTGCAGATGAAAAAGACGGAGTAGTAGAAGTGAAATTTATCTTTGATGGATCAAATCTTGAAGGGAAAACACTGGTTGTATTTGAACATCTGTATTATGGTGAAAAACTATATGCGGTACATGCGGATCTGGAAGATACAGATCAGACTATGTATGTACCGTCTATTGAAACAACTGCACTTGCCGGCAATACAGGAACACACCATGCATTTGCCGAAGAGAGAATAGAGGTTACAGATACTGTAAAATATAAAAATTTACAGCCTGGGGAAATTTACATATTATATGGAATAGTGGTAGAAAAAGAAACAAAAGAACCCGTGTGTGAAAAGAAACAAATAGAATTTATTCCGAAAAAATCAGAGGGGAATGTCGAAATGACATTTGAAATCAACGGAGATATACTTGCCGGAAAAACAATAGTAGTATACGAAGAAATGAAAATGAATGGAAAAAGCATTGCAGAGCATAAAAATCCAGAAGCCAAAGAACAAAGTATTTACTTTCCGAAAATAACTACAAAAGCACTGGATGAAGATACAAAGATGCAAGAAGCAGAAGCAAAAAAAGGTCAGCGGATCACAGATCAGGTATCTTACGAGAACCTGTTACCTGGAGAAACGTATGTTTTAAAGGGGGTTGTGATGAATAAAGAAAACGGAAAAGAACTATTGGATAAGAACAATCATAAGATTCTATGCAGGACAACATTTATACCGGAAACACCAACAGGAACAGTTGAAATGACATTTAACCTGGATGCACAGGAATTGAATGAAAAGTCTGTTGTAATATTTGAAAAACTATATGATGAGAAAGGACATCTGATCGCAAGGGAAGAAAATATAGATAATAAAGATCAGACAGTTACATATAGAAAACCGGAAATACCACAAAAACCAGATGACAAATCCCCGTCTTCTTCAGTACGGAAATCTCCGAAAACAGGGGATGAGATTCCTGTGTTTCTATGGATTTTACTACTTGGTTCTTTTGGAATTTCGATAGCTGCAGGAATCAATATTTTCAAGAAAAAACAGATTCAAAAAAGACATCTGTAACAGGCCCGGTAAATGGCAAAAACAAAACACAATGCATATGATATAAAACAAAAGTTAACACCGGCAAACGAGAACAGTAAGTAGATAAATACAGCTGCAACAATCTGGAAAGGAAGGTAAACGAAATGAAAGATTGGAAGAAATGGGCAAAGTGTGCCGGAAGCAGAGCGGTTAAGACGATAGCACAAACAGCGTTGGCAACAATCGGAACGGCGACAGCACTTGGCCAGATAAATGTAAAATTAGTCATTTCGGCTTCGGTGCTGGCTGGAATATTATCCCTGCTGACAAGTGTTGCCGGTTTGCCGGAATGCAATTCGGAAAGTAGGTAAAAATATGGCAATATATAATGCGCATGGTGGTCACAACAAAATGTACCGATGAAAAAGGAAAAACTGTAGGTGAAAACCTGTTCAATATTGTGACAAAAATACTCTGAAAGCTGATTCACTCAGGATTCGTATCGGAGCTGGAATAAATTTCAGAGTAAAAGGAGGAATTTTGAGTAAAAGAAAAAGCCGGAAGCTCAAGGGTTTCCGGCTTTCTTTCCGTTAAGTTCAATGCGGATAGTGGGACTTGAACCCACACGAGGTCACCCCCGCAAGATTTTGAGTCTTGTGCGTCTGCCATTCCGCCATATCCGCATATATACATTGTTTACACAACAAAATGAATTATAACTGTAAACGAATGGTATGTCAATCCTTTTTTTGAAAAAAGAAAAGGAGATGTAAAATACGAAGAAAAGAACTTTAGGAAAGAAAAATTAGCCTTTAAAAAAAATACAAATTGGTGTATAGTAAGATAGTGATTTTATAAGAAAATGAACTAATTAGGTGGAGAGATGAAATGAACAGTAAAATTGTTTTGATTGACGGTCACAGTATTTTGAACCGGGCTTTTTACGGACTGCCGGATCTAACGAATGCGGAAGGCCTTCATACAAATGCAATATATGGATTTCTTACGATTATGTTTAAACTTCTGGAAGAAGAAACGCCAGAATATCTGACAGTGGCATTCGACGTTCATGCCCCGACGTTCAGACATAAAATGTATGCAGAATATAAGGGAACCAGAAAGCCAATGGCTGATGAACTCAGGCAGCAGGTTCCGGTAATTAAAGAAGTGCTTGGTGCAATGGGTATTAAAACGATTGAGTGTGCCGGTCTGGAAGCTGATGACCTGATAGGAACTTTGTCTAAACATTGTGAGGCGGAAGGAATGGAAGTTACCGTTATGTCCGGGGATCGTGATCTGCTGCAGCTTGCAACAGAACATGTAAAGATCCGAATTCCAAAGACAAGGCAGGGTAAGACAGAAATTGAAGATTATTATGCCAAAGATGTTCTGGAACGTTATCAGGTGACACCAAAAGAATTCATCGATCTGAAAGCATTGATGGGAGATACGGCAGATAATATTCCAGGAGTTCCAAGTATCGGAGAAAAGACGGCAACAAAGATTATTACACAGTACCATTCAATAGAAGAGGCACATGAACATGTGGAAGAGTTGAAACCACCAAGAGCATCTAAGGCATTGAATGAACACTGGGATCTTGCAGTGCTCAGTAAAGAACTGGCAACGATTAATGTAGAAGCGGATTTCCCGTATGATCTTTCAGAGGCAAAGCTTGGGAATCTGTATACCGAAGAAGCATATATCTTTTTCCAGAAACTGGAATTTAAAAATCTTCTTTCCAGATTTGATATTTCAGCACCGGTCAATAAAGTTGAAGATGGATTCAAAACCATTACTTCCAGACCGGAAGCGGAACGGATTTTTGCACAGGCAAAAGAAGCGGAGACAGTCGGAAGCATGGTTTTTAAAGATCTGGAGAATGTATTGCCATTGTTTGCTGATCAGGCCGGACTTGGAGGTATCGGACTGTGTTTTTCAAAACAAGAAAGTTTTTGCATCAAAGTTGGAAAAGATATAACGGGAGAATGGCTTTTGAAGGAACTTTCGCAAGTGGCAGAGATGACAGGAACATTTGCGATGTTCCATTTAAAAAAATCTATGGAACTGATTGAAATATGGAATCAGACGAATTGTTTTGATGTTGGTGTGGCTGCGTATCTTCTGAATCCACTTAAGAGTAATTATACATGGGAAGATGTTGCAAGAGAACATCTGGAACTTATGATCGATGAAAAGACCGAACAAGATATGAAAGCCTGTTATGAGGCTTATGTGAATTATGCATCCGTAGAAGTCCTGCAAAAGAAGCTGCAGGATACGGAGATGGATATATTATTCCGCAACATTGAGATGCCACTTGTATTTACATTATTTGATATGGAACAGAATGGAATTCATGTCGAAGCAGATGCCTTAAAACAGTACGGAGACCAACTTGCAGGTAAAATTAAGGAATTAGAAAAAGAAATTTACGAAGAAGCAGGCGAAATATTCAATATTAATTCACCAAAACAGCTTGGTGTTGTACTGTTTGAAAATATGAAACTTCCGGGTGGGCGTAAGACAAAGACAGGGTATTCTACAGCAGCAGATGTATTGGAAAAACTTGCACCGGAACACCCGGTGGTTGCAAAGATTCTGGAATACCGGCAGTATACAAAACTCAAGTCCACATATGCGGACGGGCTGGCTAATTATATTCAAAATGATGGAAGAATACATGGGAAATTCAACCAGACGATTACAGCAACCGGAAGAATCAGCAGTACTGAGCCGAATCTTCAGAATATTCCGGTGAGAATGGAACTCGGACGTCTGATCCGTAAAGTATTTATTCCAGAGGATGGATATCGTTTCGTGGATGCTGATTATTCACAGATAGAACTCCGTGTTCTGGCCCATTGTTCTGGGGATGAACATTTGATTCAGGCGTATAAGGAACAGAGTGATATTCACAGGATTACGGCTTCGCAGGTATTTCATATACCGTTTGATGAAGTAACCCCACAGCAGAGAAGGAATGCAAAAGCGGTAAACTTTGGTATTGTGTATGGAATCAGTTCATTTGGGTTGAGCCAGGATTTAAGTATTACACGGAAAGAAGCCGCAAAATATATTGATGATTATTTTGCAACCTATCCGGGAATTAAGACGTTTCTGGATCACGCAGTGAGACACGCCAGAGAAGAGGGGTATGTAGTGACATTGTTTGGACGAAGACGGCCGGTTCCGGAACTTTCTTCCAGTAATTTTATGCAACGTTCATTCGGTGAACGTGTAGCAATGAATTCCCCGATTCAGGGTACAGCAGCTGATATTATCAAGATCGCAATGATCCGGGTGAATCAGAGGCTGAAAGACCAGAAGATGATGTCAAGACTTGTTTTACAGGTACATGATGAACTTTTGATCGAGGCATATGAGCCGGAATTGGATGAGGTTCAGAACATTTTGAAAGAAGAAATGGAACACGCGGCAGAGTTGAAAGTGCCGCTTGAGATAGATATGCATACAGGAGACAACTGGTACGAAGCAAAATAAGAGGTGTGAAAGATGAAGATTATAGGAATTACCGGAGGAGTAGGCGCAGGGAAGACACAGATTCTGGAATATTTGAATAATAAATATGGTGCGACTATTTGTATGACAGATGAAGTGGGAAAGAAACTGCAGAAAAAAGGAACTGAATGCTTTAATGAAATCGTTGCACATTTCGGAGAAGAGATTCTGGATGAAAAAGGCGAGTTAGACCGTGCGAAACTTTCAGATATCGTTTTTGCTGACAGAGTTGAACTTTCTGTGTTAAATGGTATTGTACATCCAAAAGTAAAAGAAGAGATTCAGAAAAAAATCACAAAAGAAGAGCGGAAAAGCACAAATCTGATGCTGATTGAAAGTGCACTTCTGATTGAAGATCACTATGAAGAAATCTGTGATGAACTCTGGTATGTATATGTAGAAGATTCCATCCGCAGAAAGCGGCTGAAATATGCAAGAGGATATGAAGACAGTAAAGTGGATCAGATTTTTAGGGCACAGCTTCCAAAGGATCTGTTCATGCGTCACTGTGACCGTGTGATTGATAACAGCGGACAGTTTGAAGAGACAAAGATCCAGCTGAATAAAATCGTGGAAGATTTATAGAAAGGCAGACAGTATTTAATGAGATTATGCAGTATTGCGAGTGGGAGCAGTGGAAATTGTATTTATGTAGGAGATGATCAGACGCATCTTCTTGTTGATACCGGTATTAGCAAGAAGAGAATTGAAGAAGGTCTATCACAGCTGAAAATCAAAGGAGACGAACTGGAAGGAATTCTGATCACGCATGAACATGTAGATCACATTCAGGGACTCGGAGTATTCAGCAGAAAATATGAAATTCCAATCTACGCAACTCCTGGAACTATAGAAGGTATCCGCAATTATAAAAAACTCGGAAACCTTCCGGAAGGACTTTTGCATGAAGTGGAAGTGGATCATCCATTTTCACTGGGGACACTAAATATTGACCCTTTTGCAATTTCCCATGATGCAAATGAACCGTCCGGTTACAGGATTGATAATGGAAGAAAGGCAGTTGCGGTTGCAACAGACCTTGGAATATATGACGATTATACCGTCAAACATCTATGCGGCCTGAATGCGGTCGTTCTGGAAGCAAACCACGACATACATATGTTGGAAGTAGGACCATATCCATATCCTTTGAAACGAAGGGTTATGGGCGATAAAGGACATTTGTCCAACGAACTGTCGGGGAAACTTCTTTGCGATATATTACACGATGACCTGCAATATGTAGTTCTTGGACATCTGAGTAAAGAGAACAATTACGAAGAACTGGCATACGAAACGGTCAAACTGGAGATCAGTATTGGTGACAATCCTTATAAAGGAGACGATATTCCAATGATGGTAGCCAAACGAGATCAGGTATCTGATATTATTACATTATAAGAATCAGGCAAAATCTAAAAACGATGTGAAGACAACAGGAGGAAAACAAATCATGAAGAAATGTGTAATTACAGTTGTAGGAAAAGACACCGTAGGTATTATTGCAAAGGTATGTGAGTATCTTGCCGGGACAAATGTTAATATCCTTGATATCTCGCAAACCATCGTAGATGGATATTTTAACATGATGATGATTGTTGATGTAACCAATTGCAGCAAAGAGGTAGCTGTAGTTTCGAAGGAACTGGAAGAGATCGGAACTTCTATCGGTGTTGCCATTCACTGCCAGAGAGAAGAAATATTTGAAAAAATGCACAGATTATAAGTAAAACCAGAGAATACTCATTGAAAGGCAGGAAAGACACATGATAAACAGATATGAAGTATATGAGACAAATCAGATGATCGCAGAGGAAAATCTGGATGTACGTACGATCACTCTTGGCATCAGCCTGTTGGATTGCATAGATGCTGACCTGGATAAATTAAATGAAAACATCTACAACAAAATCACAACCGTTGCCAAAGATCTTGTAAAAACAGGAGAAGAAATCGAACAGGAATTTGGAATTCCAATTGTAAACAAAAGAATCTCCATTACACCAGTAGCCCTGGTTGGTGGAGCAGCATGTAAAAGTCCGGAAGATTTTGTAACAATCGCAAAGACATTGGATAAGGCAGCAAAAGAAGTTGGTGTGAATTTTATCGGTGGCTATTCGGCGCTGGTTTCGAAATCCATGACCAAAAGTGATGAAAATCTGATTCGTTCAGTTCCTCAGGCACTTGCATGCACAGACCGTATCTGCAGTTCAATCAATGTAGGATCGACAAAGACAGGTATTAATATGGATGCGGTACGGTTATGTGGAGAAATCGTAAAGGCAACAGCTGAAGCAACGAAAGAAAAGGATTCTCTTGGATGTGCAAAACTTGTGGTGTTCTGTAATGCACCGGATGATAATCCGTTTATGGCAGGCGCATTCCTTGGCGTAACAGAAGGAGATGCTGTAATCAATGTTGGTGTCAGTGGTCCTGGGGTTGTAAAACATGCGATTGAACAGGTACGCGGCAAAGGATTTGAAGAGTTATGTGAAACGATTAAAAAGACGGCATTCAAAGTAACACGTGTAGGACAGTTGGTTGCGGGAGAAGCATCAAAACGTCTTGGAATACCATTTGGAATCATTGACCTGTCATTGGCGCCAACTCCGGCAGTTGGAGACAGTGTGGCTGAAATTCTGGAAGAGATTGGTCTGGAACGTGTCGGCGCACCTGGAACAACAGCGGCACTTGCAATGTTAAATGATCAAGTAAAGAAGGGCGGTGTTATGGCTTCTTCTTATGTTGGAGGATTGAGTGGAGCATTCATTCCGGTCAGTGAAGATAAGGGTATGATTGATGCAGTGGAAATGGGCGCGCTTACAATTGAAAAGTTGGAAGCAATGACATGTGTATGTTCCGTAGGGCTTGACATGATCGCAATTCCTGGAAAGACAACCGCTTCTACAATATCCGGTATCATTGCAGATGAGATGGCAATTGGTATGGTAAACCAGAAGACAACGGCAGTTCGTCTGATTCCGGTAATTGGAAAAGATGTCGGAGAGACTGCAGAATTCGGCGGACTTCTCGGATATGCACCGATTATTTCGGTCAATGAGTACGACTGCAGTGCATTTGTGAACAGAAAGGGTAGGATTCCGGCTCCTGTACACAGCTTCAAAAACTAAGAATAATAGAATAACTATATAATGCAGTTCTAGTACGAACATATAATGATAAAAAGCGTGCAGTGGGTGAACAACAGGGAGACTTCGGTCAAGACGAAGGTAGTCTGTTTATCATCTACTTGCACGCTTTTTAAATAAATCACCATATGTTTACAAGAAAAATATCAGAGACAAAATCCCTGGCGTCATATACGTATAATTTGCTTCTGATATTCATTTGCAAAAGGAGTTCCAAATTTATCAGAAACCACGCTTTCATACAGATCGGATGCAAATGTAGTCTGATCTAACATCCGCATCGTTTCCGATGTAAGAGACTCTCTTTGTACTAATTTTGTGATAACCGGAATGGAGGTGTATTCTTTTATTTCGCGGAGGATGTCTGTGTGATCTTTGCAAAAGCCTAGAATTTTTGTATAAATGCAGGAAGATTTCTGATAAAGCTGCATGTCTTCCTTTGTCACAGTTAACAAAATATGCAGCAGGCTTCTGCTGATACGGCTGTAGGTTAATTCTTTTGTTTTCAAAAGTTCGCAAAACTGATTGAAAGTCTGGAAAGCATTTCTGTTACGAATGATACGGTTTGCAAGTTCTTCGGATACATCCTGATACTGACCAATAGATTCACGGTTTTCACAGAGCAACCGATATTTTAACAGCAGAGAAAAATCATTTGCTTCAATCGGACAGGAATGGTTCCAGCTATTCTGTAATATATTTAATACATTTCCGGGAAGTTGATCTTTTAATTGTGTAGAAAATTTGTCTGCTGTCTGTAACGATTCTGTTCGTTGTTCACAACGAGTATTTATACTTAATTGTTTCAGAACATTTCGAATCGCAGAAGCGGAACTTGACTGTGGTCTTAGCCGGATATCATGATATCCGGAAGATTCCCTTTTTAAAGTATATGGAACAATACGGCTGTTCCGTTTTTGTAATGCTTTCAGATATTCAATCCCAAGAATATTATTGGGATTAGAAAGAATTTTTGAAATAGATGAATCCCCGGTCAGTCTTTCCAGCGCCAGACATCTTGCTACAGGAAAAGAAATACCTTTTTTTAAAGCATCCTGCAGGTAATGACTATATGAATCCGGTTCGGAAAGCAACAGATGCGCAATATTCTTCAAAAGCGCAAGATCACCACATTCACTGCCGAAACATAAGGTGTCGATACATCCAATCCCATCCAGAACTGAGACAGCACCTCCGGCAAAGAATTCTGCACTTCCGGTTGAATAACAGACAGGCAGTTCTAATACTAAGGATGCACCATTTAAAAGAGCCATACGTGCGCGGAAATACTTCGGAAGCAGTGCAGGAGTTCCTCGCTGTACATAATCGCCGCTCATAACAACTACGACTCGGTCGGCACCGGTCAGTTCTTTTGCTTTTTCTATATGGTAAAGATGCCCATTGTGAAATGGGTTGTATTCCGTGATAAGTCCAACAGTTTTCATAAGAATCTCCTTGTATAACATTCTGGAATTGATTATACTATACAATAGTGGGGTACGCAAATGGGATGTTTACCCAGCAAAGTTTGAAGAAAGGAGGATGCATATCGTTATGGAAGAGAATAGGAATGAGGAACAGCTGCCGGAAGAAGAGCAAAAAGAAGATGATGATATTGATTATGTGGAAGACAGAGAAGAGCTGACAGAAGAACGTATCAAAGAGATGCTGGATGCCCGGGAGTATAAAGAGTTAAAAGAAGAACTGGAAACGAATATGTATCCTGTAGACCTTGCAGAGATTCTGGAAGAATTTGATCAGAAGCATATGGTGTTGGTATTCCGTTTGCTTGCAAAAGAAGAGGCGGCAGAGACATTTTCGTATATGAACAGTGACATGCGAGAGGATCTGATTAACGCACTGACAGATTCCGAGCTGGAAGAGATCATGGAAGAGATGTATCTGGATGATACTGTTGATGTGCTGGAAGAGATGCCTGCCAATGTAGTAGACAGACTGCTGATGGTGACGGATGAAGAGAAGCGCCGGCAGATCAATCAGCTTCTTCAGTATCCGGAGGACAGCGCCGGAAGTGTAATGAACGTAGATTATATTGCGCTCAGAAGAGAAATGACGGTTGCAGATTCTATATTGAAAATACGTCAGGTGGGTCTTAACCGTGAGACAATCTATACCTGTTATGTTACGGAACAACGCCATCTGATCGGACAGGTTGACGTAAAAGAGCTGCTGACAAGCAGTGAATCCAAGACGATCGAAGAGATCATGGATACGAATATGCTGTATGCACGTACAACGGACGACCAGGAAGATGTTGCCAATACCATTACAAAATATGGTCTGATCGCACTGCCGATTGTTGATCATGAAAACTGCATGGTCGGTATTGTAACGGTTGACGATGCCATGCAGGTGTTGCAGGAAGAGACAACGGAAGATATCAGCATCATGGCCGGTGTCAATCCGAATGAAGATTCATATTTTGGGACGTCGATATTTGAACATGTGAAGAGCCGTATTCCCTGGCTGCTGTTTTTGATGTTATCTGCTACAGTAACACAGATGATCATGAACAGCTATGAGAATGCACTGGCACTGATGCCGCAGCTTGCAGGATTTGTCCCGATGCTTACGGGAACCGGCGGTAACTGTGGATCACAGAGCTCGACGCTGGTGATCCGTGGACTGGCGGTCGGTGAAATCGAATTCTCGGATCTGTTTAAAGTTATCTGGAAAGAAATCCGTATTGCATTCTGCATCAGCATCATACTGTCTGTGGTAAATGGAATACGTATCATGTTGATGGGACAGGGAGATGCCACGATGGCATTCACCATTGGTCTTACGATGGCATGTACAGTACTGATTGCGAAAGTCGTTGGATGTACACTGCCTCTGATTGCAAAAAAGATTGGACTGGATCCTGCAATCATGGCAACACCGCTCATTTCTACACTGGTTGATATCAGTACGATCAGCGTATATTTTGCAATCGTGAGTCATGTATTTCATTTATAATACTGTGAAATTGCAATAGTTTTTGTTTGAATTATGATGAATATTGTACATTGTACGCAAAAAGAGACATAAGATTACCGTATGAACCCTTGTCCGCAGGGGTTCTTTGTATTATAATGACAATACTGAGAAAAATATTTGGAAAGGAGTCTATTTATCATGGGATTTATAGATGAAATCAAAGCAAAAGCAAAAAGTTGTAAAAAAACAATCGTTCTTCCAGAGAGCGAAGACATCAGAACTTATGAGGCAGCAGAGGCAATCTTAAAAGAAGGGACAGCTAATCTGGTCCTGATCGGAAGCGAAGAAGAGATCGCTAAGAATAAAGGGGATTTCGATATCACAGGAGCAACAATCGTTGACCCTGCTACATATGAGAAAACAGATGAATATGTAGCAACACTTGTTGAACTGAGAAAGAAAAAAGGAATGACAGAAGAACAGGCAAGAGAGATTCTTCTTACGAACTACTTATACTATGGTGTAATGATGGTTAAGATGAAAGATGCAGACGGAATGGTATCAGGAGCATGCCACTCTACAGCAGATACACTCCGCCCATGCCTTCAGATTCTGAAGACAAAACCGGGAACAAAGCTTGTTTCAGCATTCTTTGTTATGGTAGTACCTGACTGCGACATGGGAGAGAACGGAACATTCGTATTCGCTGACTGTGGACTGAACCAGAATCCTACATCTGAAGAACTTGCAGCAATCGCTCAGTCTTCAGCAGAAAGTTTCAAACAGCTTGTTGGAGCTGATCCACGAGTTGCTATGCTTTCTTACTCAACAATGGGAAGTGCAAAACACGATGACGTAACAAAAGTACAGGAAGCTGTTAAGATCGCAAAGGCAGAGAATCCGGATCTTATGTTAGACGGAGAGATGCAGCTTGATGCAGCACTTGTTCCTTCTGTTGGAGCAGCAAAAGCACCAGGAAGCCAGGTTGCAGGAAAAGCTAATACCCTGATCTTCCCTAACCTTGATGCAGGTAACATCGGATATAAACTTGTTCAGCGTCTTGCTAAAGCAGAAGCTTACGGACCAATGACACAGGGAATCGCAGCACCAGTTAACGACCTTTCAAGAGGATGCAGCGCTAAAGATATCGAAGGTGTTGTAGCAATTACAGCAGTTCAGTGCCAGAACCAGTAAGATTTGAGAAGGAGAAAATAGAATGAAAGTATTAGTAATCAACTGTGGAAGTTCATCTTTAAAATATCAGCTGATCGATATGGAGAATGAAAGTGTTCTCGCAAAAGGTCTCTGTGAAAGAATCGGAATCGAAGGTTCTGTATTAACACACAAACCTACAGGAAAAGATAAATATGTAGTAGAAACAGCTATGCCTGATCACAGTGTAGCAGTAAAACTTGTACTGGAAGCGCTGATGGATCCGGAACATGGTGTAATTGAAAATGCTGATGAAATCACAGCAATCGGACATCGTGTACTCCATGCAGGAACTGTTTACAGTGATGCAACACTTGTAACAGAAGATGTAAAGAAAGTGGTACGCGACTGTTTCGACCTCGGACCTCTTCACAATCCGGCTAACTTAATCGGAATTGAAGCTTGTGAAGCAGCTATGCCTGGAAAACCAAACGTAGCGGTATTTGATACAGCATTTGGTATGAATATGCCACAGAAGGCAGCTATGTATGGTATTCCTTATGAATATTATGAAAAATACAGCTTAAGAAGATATGGATTCCACGGAACAAGCCACATGTTCGTATCTGGTGAGACATGTAAGCTGCTTGGAAAAGATGATGCAAAAGTTATCGTTTGCCACCTTGGCAATGGAGCAAGTATTTCAGCATCTATCGGTGGAAAATGTGTAGACACAAGTATGGGACTTACTCCTTTGGAGGGTCTGATCATGGGAACACGTAGTGGTGATGTTGACCCTGCAGTTGTGCAGTTTATCTGCAATCATGAGAATATCAGTGTTGATGAGATGCTTACAATCCTGAACAAAAAATCAGGTCTGCTTGGAATGACAGGAATTTCTTCTGATTTCCGTGATGTTAGAAAAGCAAGCGAAGAAGGAAATGAAAGAGCATCACTTGCACTTGATACTTACAGATATCGTGTTGCAAAATATATTGGTTCTTATGTCGCAGCACTCGGTGGTGTAGATGCTATCACATTTACAGCCGGTGTTGGTGAAAATTCATGGGAAATGAGAAGTGAAATCTGTGAATACCTTGGATACCTTGGTGCTGAGTTAGATGAAGAGAAGAATAAAGCAGCAATTGGCGAGCAGGCAATAATTTCTACTCCGAATTCAAAAGTTAAACTCATCGTCCTTCCAACAAACGAGGAATTAGCAATTGCACGTGAAACAGTTAAATTAGTTTAATAATTTACTGTTGACAAATCAAAATTACATGATATAATAGTCTAGTGTGTGAATAGGAGACGATATTATGATATTAAACCTATCCGACGTTCTGTCTGAACAGCATAAAGCAATACATCAATCTGTTCCGATTGAAATGACTTGTTTCAGGTCTGAGATGGGAAGTTATGTGATTACAGATAAGACACCGCTTGAGTTGTCGGTAGAATATGCAGGCGACCGCAAGCTTGAAGTGACCGGAAAAGCTGAGATTATATCTTTTGCTCCGTGTGACAGATGTCTGGAAGATGTAGAAGTGAAGGTAATACTTGACTTTAAACATAAGATTGATACAGAGTCAGATGCATATGATCAGTCAGAAGATTTAGACGAGAATAACTATATTGACGGATATAGCTTAGATGTAGAGCAATTGGTCTACAACGAGTTATTGGTAGGGTGGCCGACGAAAATTCTATGCAGCGAAGACTGTAAAGGTATTTGCAACGTATGTGGTCAGAACCTGAATAAAGGTACCTGTAACTGTGAAGATACGGGGCTCGACCCTAGAATGTCAGTTATCCGTGATGTATTTAAGAATTTTAAGGAGGTGTAACCTATGTCAATTTGTCCAAAGAATAAATCTTCTAAAGCAAGAAGAGACAAAAGAAGAGCAAACTGGAAAATGAGCGCACCAAACCTGGTAAAATGCAGCAAGTGTGGCAAATTAATGATGCCTCACAGAGTATGCAAGGCTTGTGGTTCATACAACAAAAAAGAAATCATTGCTCAGGATTAATTTTGAAAAATGATGTGAAAGAGACAATCGATAGAGGTTGTCTCTTTTTTGTATACCAAAGTATGCGAGAGAATCAGCCATCAGCAGTTTATTTGTGTTTCCTTGAATATGCTGAAAAATATTTTTAATCGAAGCTTTTGTATATATTTTTGTGAAAAATATTGAAAAAAGAATAAAATGATTGTTTTTAGTGTTGCAACATTTTATGGAAGTGTTATAATTTTAACCAGATATAGAACGTAGTCTATAAATTAAATGCTGATGGGGAATGTCTATATTATCGGCAGAAGAGAAATAGGCTGCGAAGCTAAGGAGGAAAACAAAATGACAGAAGTTGCAAAGCGTATTGAAAAGCTTCGCGCACTGATGGCAGAGCAGAATATCGATGCATATGTTGTACCAACTGCGGATTTCCATCAAAGTGAGTATGTAGGAGAGCATTTCAAAGCAAGAAAGTTCATTACCGGATTCAGTGGTTCCTACGGAACAGCCGTAATCGCAAAAGATGATGCCGGACTGTGGACGGATGGAAGATATTTCACACAGGCACTGACAGAGATGGAAGGCAGCGGTGTACGTCTGATGAAGATGTTCGTTGATGACACACCATCTACAACAGAATGGCTTGCCCAGAAGATTCCGGAAGGCGGAAAAGTTGCATTTGACGGTCGTGTTCTTTCTATGGGTGAAGGCCAGGAATACGAAGAAGTACTTGGTGCAAAGAATATTACAATTGAGTATGAAGTAGACCTGATCGACCAGATCTGGGAAGACCGTCCATCGCTTTCTAAGAAACCTTGCTTCTTCCTGGAAGATAAGTACACAGGAGAAAACGTTGCTTCTAAGCTGACACGAGTTCGTGAGAAGATGGCTGAATATGGCGCAACAGTACATCTAATCGCTTCTCTGGATGATAATGCATGGCTGTTGAACTTCAGAGGAGATGATATTGACTTCTTCCCGCTGGTTCTTGATTATGTGATCGTACGTAAAGACAGCGTTGATCTGTATATTGATGACAGTAAGCTGGATGACCGTATCAGAGAAGAGATGGCAAAGAACAACGTCAATATCCATCCTTACAATGATATTTATGAAGATGCAAAGAAGATTGGTGCTGATGAAGTTGCATTGATCGACCCAATGAAGATGAACTATGCACTGTATAAGAGTCTTCCATGTAAAGTAGTAGAGGGTGCGAACCCGACAATCCTGATGAAGGCTATTAAGAATGATGTTGAAATTGAGAATATCAAAAATGCAGAGCTGAAAGACAGTATCGCACTGACAAAATTCATCTACTGGGTGAAAAAGAATTATGATAAGATGGAGATTACAGAGCTTTCTGCTTCGGACAAACTGACATCTCTCCGTGCAGAACAGGAAGGATATATCCGTGATTCATTCGAACCTCTGCAGGCTTTCGGCGAGCATGCAGCAATGATGCACTATGCACCGTCTAAAGAGACAGATGTTGTATTAAAAGAAGGCGGTATGCTTCTTAGTGATACAGGCGGAGGATATTATGAAGGTTCTACTGATATTACCAGAACAACGGTATTGGGTCATATCACACCGGAACTGAAAAAATATTATACTGCTGTATACAGAGCAATGCAGCACTTAAGTGCAGCTAATTTCCTTTACGGAAACCATGGATGGTCTCTGGACGTTCTGGCCAGACAGCCGATCTGGGATATGAACAAAGATTTCCAGTGCGGAACCGGACACGGTTTCGGATATCTCGGAAGTATCCACGAGCCGCCTACAGGATTCCGCTGGTATATCGTTCCTTCTAAGAACGAGCACCATCAGTTTGAGCCTGGTATGGTAATCACAGATGAGCCTGGAATTTATGAAGAAGGCGATTTTGGTATCCGTATCGAGAACAACCTGCTTACTGTAAACGGTGAGAAGAATAAGTATGGACAGTTCATGCACTTTGAGACTCTGAACTTCGTACCAATCGACCTTGATGGTATCGATTCGGAAGAACTGACAAGATCAGAGAAAGAATGGCTGAATGATTACCATAAAGCATGCTATGAAAAAGTAGGCCCATATCTGACTGACGAAGAAAGAGAATGGCTGAAAGAATATACAAGAGCTATTTAATTACTTTCAAAGTACATAGGAATAATAATATTAAAAAAGTTTAACTGACATGGGGTGTCAGAAATTTATGAAAATAATGCCGCAGATCAGCGGTCTGCGGTGTCTTTTAAGAAAAGGAGAATAGACAAAATGGCAAAAATTACAGAAGGATATATGCCTTTCCACGGCTATCAGACATATTACAGAATCGTTGGAGAACAGAAAGATAACGGAAAAGCTCCATTAATCTGCTTACACGGAGGACCTGGATCTACACATAACTATTATGAAGTTCTGGATAACGTTGCAGACGATGATGATCGTATGATCGTTATGTATGACCAGTTAGGATGCGGTAAATCTTATCTGGACGGACATCCGGAGATGTGGACACAGGATCTCTGGCTGGATGAGTTGGATGCATTAAGAGAACATCTTGGATTGAAAGAATGCCATATCATTGGACAGTCATGGGGCGGAATGATGCAGATTGCATATGCGATCGAGCGTGGAGCAGAAGGAGTAAAATCTTTCATCATTTCTTCTGGTCACCCAAGCAGCAGCCTGTGGGCAAGAGAAGGTATGCGTAGAATTAAGATGATGTCTGAAGAAGATCAGGCAGCAATCAACGATGCTCTGGAGCGCAATGACTTCACAGGAGAGGCTTACCTGAAAGCTGTTGATAACTATATGGACAGATACTGCAATTACTGGAGAGAAGATCTTCCAGAGTGCTGTACAAGACCGAAAAAATCCGGCGGAGAAGCTTATCTGTATGGATGGGGACCGAACGAATTCGTTCCATCCGGTACACTGAAAGATTTTGAATATATTGACAGACTTCATGAGATTAAAGTTCCATCACTGATCATGAGTGGTATCTCTGATCTTTGCTCACCATTAGTTGCAAAGACTATGGCAGATGAAATTCCGAATTCTAAATGGATCCTCTGGGAGAGAGCAAGACATACAACATTCGTAGACAGACACGATGATTACTGCGTAGAACTGATCAAGTGGATGAACGAATACGATAAATAAGATATAGGGTACGAAAGTACTTTGGCAAAGATCCTCGTCAGTTGACGGGGATCTTTTTTGCACCATAGCAGGTATATATAATAAGATGTTCATAGTATTGTAAAATTCATATGGTATCCTAAAAAGGATGTGTATGATATGTACGAATAAGATTATATCATGCGGATGAACAGAGATGTGATCCGGACAATTGCCAAACTCATTTTGGGCAGAGACATGGAAGAAACTATGGATATTACTGCGAACGAATTAAAAAGCGAAGATAAAAAATGCTTATATTGAATGAACAGGCACTTTTATTTTATTCTTATCTGAACAGACAATCAGATGAATTTCTTGAGGCAAATGATTTTGATAAAGAAAAGATAAAAGAGGGTCTGATGTTTATAGCAAAACAATATGGGATCGTAAATATTGTTAATATGTTATATTTTTAGACGTGGAGATTGATCAGGCTGAACCATATAAAATAATGATAAGAAAAGAAAGAAGAAAATTATAAATGGTATTCAGGATAATTATTAGTGACTTCATCGCGTAAATGTGATAAAATAAATCATCTGGCATATAAGAAAAACAAATGCCTGATAATATAATCTGATAAGAAAGAGGGAAAGTTCTGAATGCAAAAGTATACAGAAAAAGCTGCCGAAGGCAAGTTCTCTGTATTATTGCAATCGGGGAAATCAGAACTAAGAGAGAGATGGAAAAAGAAAAACATAACAGAAGTTCCTTTTCAGGAAAAATAGGATTTGTTCTGTCGGCGGCAGGCGCATCCGTTGGTCTGGGAAATATCTGGAGATTCCCATATCTGGCGGCAAAATATGGTGGAGGGATATTTCTTCTGATCTATATTCTGCTTGCACTGACATTCGGTTATACGATGATCGTCGCAGAATCGGCACTTGGACGTATGACTCGAAAAAGTCCGGTGGGAGCGTTTAAGTCATTTGGTAAAAAAGCTGGCTGGCTGTCATTTGGCGGTTGGATCAATGCGATTATTCCGGTGCTGATCGTACCATATTATTCCGTTATCGGCGGCTGGGTAATCAAATACCTGGTTGAATACCTTAAAGGAAACAGTACAAAGCTTGCAACAGACGGTTATTTTTCAGAATTTATATCCAATGGGGCATCGACAGAGATCTGTTTTGTGATTTTCTGTATGATCACGCTGATCATTATCTATGCAGGAGTACGGAACGGAATCGAACGAGTATCCAAATTTATGATGCCGATCCTGGTAATATTGTCTGTAATTATTGCAATTTATTCGGTAACAAGACCAGGTGCAATGGCAGGTGTAAAATATTTCCTTGTACCGAATCCGAAGAACTTTTCATGGATGACAGTTGTAACAGCAATGGGACAGATGTTCTACTCCCTGTCGATCGCCATGGGGATTCTGGTTACATTTGGATCTTATATGAAGAAAGATACTTCGATTGAAGATTCCACAAGAAACGTAGAAGTATTTGATACAGCAATTGCGATCATGGCCGGACTGATGATCATTCCAGCAGTATTCGCATTCTCCGGCGGAGATCCTGATACACTTCAGGCTGGACCATCGTTAATGTTCATCACGATCCCGAAAGTATTTGCAAACATGGGATTCGGAACGGCAGTAGGAATTATATTCTTCCTGCTGGTATTATTTGCAGCGATCACAAGTTCAATCGCACTGACAGAAAGTGCCGTATCTACGGTAGAAGATGAGATTGGATGGGGACGTAAAAAAGCAACGGTAATCATCGGTCTGATCATGATCATTCTCGGAACACTTTCCTGTCTTGGATATGGCCCGTTAGCGTTTGTAAAGATCATCGGAATGCAGTTTCTGGATTTCTTTGATTTCCTGACTAATTCCGTAATGATGCCGATTGCTGCACTTATGACAAGCTTATTTGTAACAAAGGTCGTAGGCATCGACCGCATGGAAGAAGAAATCCGCCACGGCGAAAGTAGATTTCGCAGGAAAAAGATCTTCGTTGTAATGATCAAATATTTGTGCCCGATCTTTGCGATTATTATTCTGGCAAGTTCGGTGGCAAATGCATTTGGATGGATTTCGATGTAGATAATTGGTATTTAATGCATCAGACTGGCTACCCGGACCGGAATAAAAGTTAGGAATCCTTTCCTGTTCAGGTTCCGTCGGCGGGTAATACTAAAGGGGCAAAATTCTGCTAAAAGCAGGCATTCAAAATTTGAAACTCGGCATACGCCTCAAACAGTCAAATTTTGAATACCTAACGCAGAATTTTGCCCCTTAAGTATTACCAACGCCTCTATCACATTCACTGGAAAGGATTCCTAACTTTTATTCCGTGGGTATCGAATGCCTGAAGGATTAAGTGCCGGAAGCGCAAACTTTGTGGTACCGGAAGGTTACCACTCCCGGCATTCCATTCATTAACTTCCGCAACCAGTCGCGACTTGAAGAAAATAGTATAAAGTGGTTCTTGTGAATGTGGAATGTTCTTAGAAAAAGTTAGAGAGTCAGAATCCCCGTTAAAGGAATGTAGTGAACCTGTTTGAGCCCCAAAGGGGTGAGTTGTGAACGTAATTCCTTTGTTTTTAGGGGATTCTGGCTCTCTTAGTTTTTCTTGGGACATGGAACCTGAACAAGAACCACTTTATACTATTTTCTTCAAGGACCGAGAGGCCAATCCAATTAATGAATCAAATCCCCAAATACCTCTCTGCACAATAAGCCAGACAAGCCGCCCCAATCGGACACACATCCTCATTAAACTGCACTTTCGGATTATGTGCAGAATATTCCCCGCGCTCATCCATATAACCTGCAGACAAATACATGAACTTAGATGGTACATGTTCTGCGATATTTGCAAAATCCTCAGAAGCACTGGCAGATACGCCCGGATATGGTGTCATTCCCGGGATATCCAGTTCTTTCATGAAACCAACGATCTGTTCCGTAAGTGCTAGATTGCAGATCAGCGGCGGGACTTCCGAGATCATGGTGATTTCTGCGGTTCCACCGAAGGTTTCAGCTGTCCGGATGGTGGTTTCTTTCATCCTGCGTACCAGAAGTTCTCTGGATGCTTTATCATTGGTTCGTATCGTTCCTTCCAGAACGGCTGTATCCGGAATGATATTAGCTGCGGTACCTGCCTGAAATTTTCCGATCGTCATAAGGCAGGCTTTGGACGGATCGACTTCACGGGCGATGATGGACTGCAGTGCCAGATAGACGTGTGCTGCAATATTGATCGGATCAATGGAATTCTGAGGATAGGCTCCGTGTGAACCTTTTCCCTTGATCTCAATATGAAAACCATCAACCGAATACATCATGGTTCCGGTACTGTTATACATGTAGATTCCGACAGGCATCTGCCCCGGAGATACATGATAGGCAAGTGCAGCATCAACCTTCGGATTTTCAAGAATGCCGTGTTCAATCATATTTTTACTGCCTTCGAATGTTTCTTCGGCAGGCTGGAACATGAATTTGACCGTGCCCTTTAATTCGGATTCATTTTCTTTTAGCATTTTGGCTGCAGTTAATAACATCGCTGCATGAAAATCATGTCCGCATGCATGGGCTTCTTTTCCGGTCGGGCAGGCGAAGGGGAGTCCGCTTTCTTCCGGCATTAGGAGCGCGTCCATATCGGCACGCAGTAACAGGACCTTTCCACCGTTACCAACCGTTGCGGTTACACCTTCGCCGCATCTGGATGGCGTGAGTCCATATTCCTGCAGTTTTTTCATTACATACGCACAGGCCTTTGGCATGTGAAGTCCAGTTTCTGCATTTGTATGGAAATAACGTCTGTTTTTGACGGTTTCATCGTTAAGTTCAAGTGCTCTCTTATAATAATCCATTTTCAGATCCTCCTTATAAATTCACTCTTTTTTACTTTATTAAAAATTCAAAATTATTGAAAATTGTAAATAAAAAGAAAGCCATTATTTATTATCAGTAAATGTATATTTCGCAAATTTGAGCTTCTGTCAGCCTTTTATCATTAAGCATAAATAATGATAAAAGGTATTATACCAATCAGAACATACATTATCAAACCTCTGTAAAATATTTTTGAAAAATTTTAGAAAAGGGCTGTAAGGAGATTCCCTCAGCTTTATATTGGCGTTTTTCACAGGAAAATATTGATTTTTGCATGGATGTTTAGTAGAATAAATTCAGTAATGCTAGGAGGAATTAATATGTCAGAAATTACGGTGATCGCATTGGACGCCATGGGCGGGGACAATGCACCGGGTGAGATGGTGAAAGGTGCAGTCGATGCACTTGGCCGCGAGAAAGATATTAAAGTATATCTGCTTGGCAGAGAAGAACTTGTGAATGCCGAACTGCAGAAATATACGTATGATAAAAGCAGAATAGAAGTTGTGAATACAACAGAAGTAATAGAGACAGCAGAACCGCCGGTGAATGCGATCCGAAGAAAGAAAGATTCTTCCATCGTAGTCGGCATGAAGATGGTGAAGGAAGGAAAGGCAGATGCATTCGTATCAGCCGGAAGTTCCGGAGCAATTCTGGTCGGCGGGCAGGTGATCGTCGGAAGAATCAAAGGTGTAGAAAGACCACCGCTTGCTTCTCTGATCCCGACTGAGAAAGGTGTCGCCCTTCTGGTCGACTGTGGGGCAAATGTAGATGCAAGAGCTTCTCATCTGGTACAGTTTGCAAAGATGGGATCCATCTATATGGAACATGTAGTTGGTGTGAAGAATCCGAAAGTCGGAATTGTAAATATCGGTGCGGAAGAAGAAAAAGGAAATGCACTGGTAAAAGAGACATTCCCGCTTTTAAAAGAAGAAACGGATCTTAATTTTATCGGAAGTGTAGAAGCAAGAGAGATCCCACATGGACAGGCTGATGTTATTGTAACAGAAGCATTTTCCGGAAATGTAATTTTGAAATTATATGAAGGTGTCGGAGCCGTCCTGATCAGTAAGGTAAAAGAAGGGCTGATGGCTACGCTCAGAAGCAAGATCGGAGCACTTCTGATCAAACCTGCTTTGAAGGCTACGTTAAAATCTTTTGACGCGAGTGAATATGGCGGCGCACCGCTGCTTGGTCTGAACGGACTGGTTGTAAAGACACATGGAAGTTCAAAAGCAAAAGAAGTCAGCAATACACTGATCCAGTGCGTGACATTTAAAAAGCAGAAGATCAATGAAAAGATCAGAGAAAGCATTCAGAAAGAAAGTATTCAATCGGAGACAACATCCGCTGAATAATATATTACTATCTATGAGAAAAGGAGATTTGATATGGAACTTGAAAAATTAAAAGAAATCATCGCTGATGTATTAAACGTAGAAGTGAATGATATTACAGAGGACACAACATTTGTAGATGATCTTGGAGCAGACTCACTTGATATTTTCCAGATTATCATGGGAATAGAAGAAACATTTGACATTGAGATTGACAACGATGACGCTGAGCAGATTTCCACAGTCGGAGATGCAGTAGAGCAGATCAAGAACGCAACAAATAATTAATAAACAGGCAGATATACAGAATGGAAAAAGCCCTGGAGGGCTTTTTTCATTCTATCTATAGGATGGAGTTTAGAATGAACAAAGAACTTAAAGAATTAGAAGGTAAGATCGGTTATCAGTTTAAAAACTTTGATTTATTTAAGAATGCAATGATCCACAGTTCTTATGCGAATGAAAAGCATTTGCCGAAGTATGAATGTAATGAGCGTCTGGAATTCCTTGGGGATGCAGTTCTGGAACTGGTATCCAGTGAATTTTTATTCCACAATAACCCGACACTTCCGGAAGGACAGCTTACCAAGACAAGAGCGAGTATGGTATGTGAGCCGGCACTGGCATTCTGCGCCAGAGATCTGGACCTTGGCAACTATCTTTTGCTTGGAAAAGGTGAAGATGCGACCGGAGGCCGTAAGAGAGAATCTGTAACTTCAGATGCAATGGAAGCTCTGATCGGAGCAATTTATCTTGATGGTGGTTTTGCTAATGCAAAAGAGTTCATACACCGTTTCATTTTGAAGGATTTAGAGAATAAGAAACTCTTTTTTGATAGCAAGACTATCCTGCAGGAGATCGTGCAGGCGAATTTCAAAGATGTAATCTCGTATCATCTGATCGGAGAAGAAGGACCGGATCATGATAAGACTTTCAAAGTAGCGGTACATATCGGAGATACAGAATATGGGGTCGGTGCAGGAAGAACCAAGAAGGCGGCAGAGCAGGAAGCTGCATATGTCACGATTCTGAAACTGCATGAGAAGAATATAAAGTAGGTGTAGAATGTATTTAAAAAGCATAGAAGTGCAGGGATTTAAATCATTTGCCAATAAGATCAAATTCGAATTCCATAATGGTATCACCGGTATTGTAGGTCCGAACGGAAGTGGTAAGAGTAATGTCGCAGATGCGGTACGATGGGTGCTCGGAGAACAGCGTGTCAAGCAGCTTCGAGGGGGAAGTATGCAGGACGTTATCTTTTCCGGTACAGAGAACCGTAAGCCACTTAGTTATGCTTCGGTGGCGATCACACTGGATAATTCGGATCACAAGCTTCCGGTAGATTATGAGGAAGTTACAGTTGCAAGAAAATTATACCGCTCCGGTGAAAGTGAATACCTGATCAACGGAAAAGCCTGCAGACTGAAAGATGTCAACGAGCTTTTCTACGATACTGGTATCGGTAAAGAGGGATATTCGATCATCGGACAGGGACAGATCGATAAGATCTTAAGTGGTAAGCCGGATGAGAGACGTGAGCTTTTCGATGAGGCTGCTGGAATTGTAAAGTTTAAACGAAGAAAGAGTATGTCCGTCAAGAAATTAGAAGACGAACGTCAGAATCTGGTCCGTGTAAATGATATTCTCTCCGAGCTGGAAAAGCAGGTCGGTCCGTTGGAGCGACAGTCTGAAAAGGCAAGGGAATACCTGAAACGAAAAGAAGAATTAAAGACATATGATATCAATATGTTCCTGTTAGAAATGGAACGTATCCGTGATCAGATCCGTGAACTGGAAGAAAAGCTTCGTGTAACCAAAGGGGAACTGGAAGAAGCGACCAGACAGTATGCGGATACCAAGACGGAATATGAGTCTATAGAAGAACAGGTAGAAGTGATCGATGATTCGATTGAAAAGGCAAATCGCCAGCTGAATGAAACAACGATCTTAAAACAACAGCTGGAAAACCAGATCGCACTGTTAAAGGAACAGATCCACAGTGCAAGAATGAATGATGAGCATTTTGACCAGCGTGCAAATGTAATCGATTCAGAGATGAACGTCCGTGAAGGACAGTTGAAAGAATTAAAAACAGAAAAAGATTCCATCGTGAAACAGATGGAACAAAAACAATCCGAAGAAGACAAGATCAAGAGTGAACTGACCGATCTGCAGGCAAAGATTGCGCAGATCACAGGGTCCGTGGATGAAAAGAAGAATCATATCATGGAAATCCTGAATAACAGAGCATCAACCAAAGCCCAGATTCAGAAATTTGACACCATGATGGAGCAGATCCAGGTACGTAAGTCACAGATCAGCCGTGAGATCCTTGCGAATGACAGTGAGATTGCGGAAGAAAACGAGAATCTGAACAAATTCAAAATGGAATTGAAGGTCATTTCCGATAAGATTATTTCTCTGAATGACGAAAACAAAGAATATGAAACAAAAATCAAAGAACTGCAGACACAGATTTCGAAGGAATCACAAAAGCTGCAGATCGGACAGTCTGCATTTCACAGGGAACAGTCCAGACTGGAATCATTAAAGAATATTACCGAACGTTATGACGGATACGGGAACAGTATCCGTAGAGTTATGGATAACAAAGACCGGGAAAAAGGTCTTCTCGGTGTAGTTGCAGATATCGTAAAAGTAGAAAAAGATTACGAGATTGCAATCGAGACGGCACTCGGCGGCAGTATCCAGAATATCGTAACCGAGGATGAAGAGACAGCGAAGCGCATGATCAATTATCTGAAGAAGAATAAATTCGGACGCGCGACCTTCCTCCCGTTAACAACGATCCGGGCAAATTCCGGACTGAACCGTCCGGAAGCACTGAAAGAACCGGGAGTTGTCGGAACTGCGAACAAGCTTGTGCAGGTGGAAAAGAAATATACAACACTTGCAGATTTCCTTCTGGGGCGTACGTTGGTAGTAGATCATATCGATCATGCTACAACGATTGCAAGAAAATATCACCAGTCCATCCGTATTGTTACACTGGAAGGAGAACTGATCAACCCGGGCGGATCCATGACCGGTGGAGCATTTAAGAATTCCAGCAATCTTCTGAGCAGACGTAGAGAGATTGAAGAATTCGAAAAGACTGTTCAGAAATTAAAACAGGAAATGATGGAGATGGAGAGCCTGATCTCGGCGTTAAAGGATGAGCGTGCCGGTTATTATGAGAAGACAGATGTGATCGGAACAGAACTTCAGAAAGCATACGTAATACAGAATACTGCAAAGATGAATGCAGATCAGGCATCAGCCAGAATCAGAAGTTTCAAACAACAGTTTGATAATCTGAGAAACGAAGCAGCCAAACTGGATACGCAGATAACAGAGATCATGGACAATCAGGAATCCATCAATGTTGAACTGGATACATCAGAAAGTCTGGAAAATGATCTGAATACAGACATTGAAAAAGAACAGAAAGAACTGGAAGATATCCACACACAGGAAAACTTTAAGACGAGACAGTCCGAGCAGATTCATCTGGAATATGCAGGACTGGAGCAGAAATATACATTTGTTACAGAGAATATCATCCGTATCCGTGAAGAAATGGACAAATTCCGTACAGAGCTGGATGAGCTGACCAGAAACAAAGGAGGCAATTCACAGGAAATTGCTGAAAAAGAGAAAAAGATTCAGGAACTGAAGCAGACGATTGAGAATTCCGGAGAGCTTTTTGAGGAGATCAAGAAGCAGATCGAAGATTCTAAGAAAGAAAGAGAAGAGCTGAATAAACGCCACAAATCATTCTTCGAAAAACGCGAAGAGATTTCAAAACATATGACAGATCTGGATAAAGAAGTATACCGTCTGGAAAGTCAGAAGGAAGGCTACGAAGAAGCTTCTGAGAAGCAGATTAATTATATGTGGGAAGAGTACGAGCTTACTCTGAATCATGCCAGAGAGCTTCGTAATCCGAATCTTACAGATCTTGCGGGTATGAAGAGACGGATTCAGGAATTAAAAGGCGAGATCCGTGCACTTGGAAATGTCAATGTCAATGCGATTGAAGAATATAAGAGTGTATCCGAACGTTATGAATTCTTAAAAGGACAGCATGATGATCTGGTAGAAGCTGCAGAGACACTGGAACAGATTATTGAAGAACTGGATAATGCGATGCGCAAGCAGTTCAAAGAACAGTTTGCACGCATTGCAACAGAGTTTGACCAGGTATTCAAAGAAATGTTCGGAGGCGGCAAGGGAACACTGGAGCTGATGGAAGATGAGGATATCCTGGAAGCAGGAATCCGTATTATTGCACAGCCGCCTGGAAAGAAACTACAGAATATGATGCAGCTTTCTGGTGGTGAGAAAGCCCTGACAGCAATCGCACTGCTTTTTGCGATCCAGAACCTGAAACCGTCGCCATTCTGTCTGTTGGATGAGATTGAGGCGGCATTGGATGATAATAACGTAGACCGTTTTGCACAGTATTTGCACAAATTAACCCAATATACACAGTTTATTGTAATTACACACAGACGTGGTACAATGACAGCAGCGGACAGATTGTATGGTATCACCATGCAGGAAAAAGGTGTATCGACACTTGTATCTGTCAGCCTGCTTGAAAATGAACTGGATAAGTAGGAGGAAGATATGGGATTTTTTGAAAAACTGGTTGCCGGACTTGGCAAGACCAGAGACAATATCGTATCGGGAATGGACAGTATCTTTCACGGATTCTCCCGTATCGATGATGATTTTTATGAGGAACTGGAAGAAGTCCTGATCATGGGGGACCTTGGTGTACAGGCAACATATGACATTCTGGATGATCTGAAAGAAAAAGTAAAAGAAAGACATATCAAAGAGCCCGTAGAATGTCGTGAACTTCTGATTGAAAGTATCAAAGAACAGATGGATATCGGAGAGACTGCATATGAATTCGAGAACCGTACATCCGTAGTAATGGTGATCGGTGTCAATGGTGTCGGAAAGACGACTACCATTGGAAAACTTGCCGGAAAGCTTCGTGCAGAGAATAAAAAAGTGGTAATCGCAGCGGCAGATACATTCCGTGCAGCGGCAGGAGAGCAGTTAAAAGAATGGGCAAACCGTTCCCAGGCAGAACTGATCGGCGGACAGGAAGGATCTGATCCGGCATCGGTTGTATATGATGCTGTTGCCGCAGCAAAGGCAAGACATGCGGATGTACTGATGATCGATACAGCCGGACGTCTGCACAATAAGAAGAATCTGATGGAAGAACTCCGAAAGATGAACCGTATTATTGACAGGGAATTTCCGGAGGCATACAGGGAGACACTGGTTGTGCTCGATGCAACGACAGGACAGAATGCCCTGCAGCAGGCAAAAGAGTTCAACGATGTAGCAGAAATTACAGGAATCGTCCTAACAAAGATGGATGGAACTGCAAAGGGAGGAATCGCAGTTGCGATCCATGCAGAACTGGGCGTTCCGGTAAAATATATTGGTGTTGGAGAGACCATTGACGATCTGCAGAAATTTGATGCAGACGATTTCGTAAATGCGTTGTTCGAAAGACCAAAAGAGGAGGAAGATTCCAAGGATGAGAGTTCCGAAGAATAATTTCGGAAAAGAAAACTCTAAAGATCAGAATCCTGATATGAGTACTAAAAAGGAAGTGAGGAAGTACGAGATGTTAACATTAGAAAAATTCAAACAAGCGAGTGAGCTCGTAAAAGAAGTAACCCTTCCAACCAAGCTGGTATACAGCGAATACTTAAGCAGCCAGACGGGTGCAGATGTCTATCTGAAGCCTGAAAATATGCAGTATACAGGTGCTTACAAAGTACGTGGGGCATATTACAAGATCAGCACGATGAGTGAAGAAGATAGAAAGAAAGGTCTTGTTACGGCATCGGCCGGCAACCATGCACAGGGTGTGGCATATGCAGCAAAGAAATTTGGCTGTAAAGCAACGGTTGTTATGCCGACTGTTACACCGTTGATCAAGGTAAACCGCACAAAGAGTTACGGGGCTGAAGTCGTATTACACGGAGATGTCTATGATGATGCCTGTGCATATGCAATGAAACTGGCAGAAGAAGAGGGATATACATTTGTTCATCCGTTCGATGATCTGGATGTTGCAACCGGACAGGGAAGTATCGCGATGGAGATTTTTGATGAACTCCCAGATGTAGATTATATCCTTGCACCAATAGGTGGAGGCGGACTGATTACCGGTGTATCTACACTTACAAAAATGCTGAATCCAAATGTAAAAGTAATCGGTGTAGAACCAGCCGCAGCTGCAAGTATGACGGAAGCATTCAAAGAAAGACATCCGGTAACACTTGCAAGTGCCAACACAATTGCCGACGGTACAGCCGTAAAACGTGTAGGCGAAAAGATTTTCCCATATGCAGAGAAGAACATTGATGAAGTTATTACAGTTGCAGACGATGATCTGATAGGAGCATTCCTTGATGTAGTAGAGAATCATAAGATGATCGTAGAGAATTCAGGACTTCTGACAGTCGCAGCTTTAAGACAGCTTGACCTGAAAGGTAAAAAAGTCGTATCTATCCTAAGTGGCGGCAACATGGACGTAATCACCATGTCTTCCATCGTACAGCATGGATTAATTCAGAGAGACCGAATCTTCTCTGTATCCGTACTCCTTCCGGATAAACCGGGAGAACTGGTACGTGTGGCATCTACAATCGCAAAAGCAAACGGTAATGTAATCAAGCTGGAACACAACCAGTTCGTAAGCACCAACCGTAACGCAGCAGTAGAACTTCGAATCACACTGGAAGCATTCGGAACCGAACACAAACACCAGATTATGAAAGCATTAGAAGACGAAGGTTTAAGTCCAAGAGAAGTTAACGCTAAGCTTTACTAATATTATATATTTCAAAAAAGAAGTAGCTGTCAATACAAATTTGTGTATTGACAGCTACTTCTTTTTTATATAATATATCCATTTCCGATTGTTGTAAAAACACTCCCCCACGAAAAAATAAAATAGCATATAAACATTTTTTGAATGAATATTCACAATACTACTTGACAACACATGTATCATTGTATACAATTATACATGTTGAATTTAGCACTTTACTATAACAAATTATCTTAGAAAGCAGGCGATGAAAAAAATGGAAAACAGGAAAGTATACCTGGATGATCATACAAATTTATTGCAACTGGAAGAACACATGTATCCGCTAGTGGATGTACAGACGCCGAATGTATTCCGTAATCTGTTCCATTATGATGAGATTCCGAAAATTGCATTCAATGACCGAATTGTTCCACATTGTATGCCGGATGAGATTTGGATCACAGATACGACATTCCGGGACGGACAGCAGTCACGTGCTCCGTACAGTACTGAACAGATTGTAACATTATATGATTATTTCCATCGTCTGGGCGGTCCGAAAGGAAAGATCAGACAGTGCGAATTCTTCCTTTACAGCCAAAAGGACAGAGATGCCGTATACAAATGTATGGAAAGGGATTATAAATTTCCGGAAGTAACAAGCTGGATCCGTGCAAGTAAGAAAGACTTCCAACTGGTAAAAGAGATCGGAATGAAAGAAACCGGTATTCTGGTAAGTTGTTCGGACTATCATATTTTTTATAAATTAAAGATGACAAGACGCGAGGCAATGGAACATTACCTTTCCATCGTAAGAGAATGTCTTGAGACCGGAATCAGTCCGAGATGTCATCTGGAAGACATCACACGTTCTGATATCTACGGATTCGTTATTCCGTTCTGTCTGGAACTGATGAAACTGATGGATGAGTATAAAATCCCGGTAAAGATTCGTGTCTGTGATACGATGGGATATGGAGTAAACTATCCGGGAGCCGTGATTCCTAGATCCATTCCTGGAATCATCTACGGTCTCAGAGTACATGCCGGTGTTCCAAGTGAACTGATCGAGTTCCACGGTCACAATGATTTCTACAAAGCAGTCAGCAACTCCTCAACCGCATGGTTATATGGAGCCTGCAGTGTGAACTGTTCACTTTTTGGAATCGGAGAGCGAACCGGTAATACACCGCTGGAAGCAATGGTATTCGAATATGCCCAGCTTCGAGGAACGCTGGATGGTATGGATACAACTGTTATTACAGAACTTGCAGATTATTATGAAAAAGAGATTGGTTACAGAGTTCCTTCCAGAACACCTTTCGTCGGCAAGAACTTTAATGTAACCAGAGCCGGAATCCATGCAGACGGTCTCCTGAAAAATGAAGAGATCTATAATGTATTCGATACAGGCAAATTTCTGAACCGTCCGCCGCTTGTAGCAATTTCCAATACATCCGGACTTGCAGGTATTGCCCACTGGATTAATACATACTTTAAGCTTCCGGACGATAAGAAAGTAGATAAGAATTCAGAACTGGTAAATGCAGTAAAAGAATGGGTAGATGAACAGTATGAAGAAGGACGTGTCACTGTTCTTACGGATGATGAGCTGATTGCAGTCATCGACAATAACTGCAAAAGACTGGGTATAGATTTGATTTAACAGAGGTGTTTTTAATGGAAGAATATCAGGACAGATCCTTACGAGGAAGAGTGTTCCAGCGTCTGCGGGAAGATATTCTGAATGGAGTATACAAAGATCATGAAGAATTACGAGAGGTAACGATCGGTGAAGAACTTGGGGTGAGCAGAACACCGGTACGGGAAGCTCTCAGACAATTGGAGTTGGAAGGACTGGTTACGATCATTCCGAATAAAGGAGCATATGTAACTGCCATTACAAGAAAGGATGTAAATGATATTTATAAAATCCGATCGCAGCTGGAAGGTCTGTGTGCAAACTGGGCTACGAAATATATTACCGATGCACAGATAGAAGAACTGGAAGAGATTATTCTTTTATCCGAATTTCATTTGCACAAAAAAGGAGCCAGTCAGATTGAACAGATGTCCGAGATGGATGGGAAGTTCCATAAGATCCTGTATGAAGCTTCTAACAGCAGAATTCTGGAACATGTACTGACAGATTTGCATAAATATGTACAGCTTGCCAGAACAATGTCGATTGAAGCTCCGAAACGGGCCGAAAAGTCAATCGAAGAACACCGGGAAATCTTGGAAGCAATCAAAGCAAAAGATGCAGCAAATGCAGAACAGCTTGCAAATGAACATATCATGCATGTAATGGAAAACCTGCATCTGGGAGAATAATACATGAACAGACATATGGATAGATAGAAAGGAGACAGCACTATGGCAAAAATTAAAATGACTACACCAATCGTAGAGATGGACGGAGATGAGATGACAAGAATCCTCTGGAAGATGATTAAAGAAGATCTTCTGGAGCCATACATTGACCTGAATACGGAATATTATGATCTTGGTCTGGAACACAGAAATGAGACAGACGATCAGGTAACCATTAATGCGGCAAATGCAACAAAGAAATATAAAGTTGCAGTCAAATGTGCAACGATCACACCAAATGCAGCCCGTATGACAGAATATGATCTGAAAGAGATGTGGAAGAGTCCGAACGGAACGATCCGTGCCATCCTGGATGGAACCGTATTCCGTGCACCAATCGTAGTAAAAGGTATCGAACCATGCGTAAAGAACTGGAAAAAACCAATTACGATTGCAAGACATGCTTATGGTGATGTCTACAAAAATACAGAGATGAAGATTCCGGGATCTGGAAAAGTAGAACTGGTTTACACTGCAGAAGACGGAACCGAGACAAGAGAACTTGTGCATAATTATGCAGGACCGGGGGTTGCCCAGGGTATGCACAACTTATGTGGCTCTATTGAAAGCTTCGCAAAGAGCTGCTTCAATTATGCATTGGATACAAAGCAGGATCTGTGGTTTGCAACGAAAGATACCATTTCGAAAAAATATGACCACACATTCAAAGATATCTTCCAGGAAATCTTTGACAAAGAGTATGCAGATAAATTCAAAGAAGCAGGCATTACATATTTCTACACACTGATTGATGATGCGGTTGCACGTGTCATGAAGTCAGAAGGCGGCTATATATGGGCATGCAAGAACTATGACGGAGATGTTATGAGCGATATGGTATCTTCAGCATTCGGTTCTCTGGCTATGATGACCTCTGTACTGGTATCACCAGACGGCAACTACGAATACGAAGCCGCACACGGAACCGTACAGCGTCACTATTACAAGCACCTGAAAGGGGAAGAAACCTCTACAAACTCTGTTGCAACCATTTTTGCATGGACAGGAGCACTCAGAAAACGCGGAGAACTGGATGGAAATACAGAACTGATGGCATTCGCAGACAAACTTGAAAAAGCAACCATCGACACCATCGAAGAAGGCAGGATGACAAAAGACCTGGCATTGATCACAACACTGGAGAATCCTACGGTACTGAACAGCGAGGGATTCATAAAAGCAATTGCGGAGAAGCTTGCTATTTAATCCATCATGTCGGCTGTCACCGATCGGAATAAACTTACAAGGTCCTATCCAGTGCTGACTCCAACATGGGGAAATTCTAAAGCAAAAAAGTTGACCTAAAAACGAGCTCACAAAAATCCAAACTCGACATTCGTCTCAGCCAGTGGATTTTTTGTGAGCAAACGGTCAACTTTTTTACTTAAGAATTACCAACCATGAGTCCGTATGCACTGGATAGGACCTTGTAAGTTTATTCCAACTTTTATGAAGGTACGGGGATCTAGCTTAGTGAATGAAACATCAAACCTCTTCAGCCAGCTCCTCCCATTTTTCATACAATCCTTCCAGCTCCTCCGCAATCGCAGCCTTTTCTTTCGCCAGTTCCTGGCATTTTACGGAGTTGGTAAAAATCTCTTCCTGAACCATCAGGGCATCAATCTCGCCGTCGCGGTCTTCGAGTTCACTGATGCGTTCCTCGGTCTTTTTCAGTTCGTTCTGACGCTTTCTGAGTCTTGCCTGAGCTTCTTTCTGTTCCTGCCAGCTTAATTTGGACTCCGATACGGAATTGGCTGAGCTGTTGTCTGTATCGGAAACAGCAGAAGCGGAGGTTCCGGCATATGCGGTCGTCAGTTCTTCTTTTTTCTCCAGATAATAATCATAATTTCCAATATAGTTCACAAAGGTATGATTTACCAGATCCAGAATACGTGTTGCAGTCTGGTTGATGAAGTATCGGTCATGAGATACATACAGTACCGTGCCGGTATAATCATTCAGTGCATTTTCCAGAATCTCCTTTGAAGCGATGTCAAGGTGGTTTGTCGGCTCATCGAGGATCAGGAAATTAGCTTCGGAGAGCATTAATTTTGCAAGAGAGACACGTCCGCGTTCCCCACCACTTAAGGAACTGATCTGCTTGAATACATCATCACCTGTAAAGAGGAAGGCGGCAAGTACATTACGGATCTCTGTATTGGTCAGTGCCGGATAATCATCTGAAATCTCATCGAAGATGGTCTTCTCCATATGAAGTACGTGATGTTCCTGATCGTAATATCCAATCTTTACATTGGAGCCAAGCGTATAAGTTCCGGAATCTGCAGATACGACACGGTTGAGGATTTTCAGAAGGGTTGTCTTACCGGTTCCGTTATCACCGATCACTGCAACATGCTCACCTCTCTTGATCTCAAAATTAATATCTGTGAAAAGTTCCTGCCCCGGGAATGCTTTACTTAAGTTTTCCACCGTCAGTACGTCATTACCACTGACGCAGGATGGTTCCAGTTTCAGGTGTATGTCAGTGTTAACTTCCATTGGTTTTTCAATGGTCTGCATCTTCTCAAGCATCTTTTCACGGCTTTCAGCACGTTTGATCGATTTCTCACGGTTAAATGAACGTAGTTTTTCAATCACTGCTTCCTGGTGCTTGATTTCCTGCTGCTGATTCAGATATTCTTTGAGACGGATGTCGCGAAGCTGCTGTTTCTTCGCTGCGTAATCACTGTAATTCCCAATATAAGTACGCAGTTCTCCAAGCTCAATTTCCAGAACTTTCGTGACAACTTTGTTCAAAAAATAACGGTCATGGGAGACGATTAGTACCGCTCCCTGATAATTCAGCAGATAGGTCTCCAGCCATGCGATAGAGTTTAGATCCAGGTGGTTTGTCGGCTCATCGAGAAGCAGGATATCCGGTTTTGTCAGCAGAAGTTTGCCGAGTGATACGCGGGTTTTCTGTCCGCCGGAAAGTGTATCGACCGGTTTCGTAAAATCATTTTCCGTAAATCCAAGTCCTTTTAATACGCCTGTGATCTCGCTTTCATATGCGTATCCGTTCTCACGTTCAAATGTGGCAGTAAGACGGTTATACGTTTCCAGCCGTTCATTCAGTGTATCTTCGGACAGGTGTTTCAGTTCCATCTCAATCTCGCGGATACGGCGTTCCATCGCGATAATACCGGATTTTGCGGTACGCACTTCTTCATAGATCGTGTTCCCACTCTGCATTTCCTGATGCTGGGCCAGATAGCCGAGAGTCTTTCCCTTTGTCAGAATGACATTTCCGTCATCCGGGGAGAGTTCGCCTACGATCATCTTAAGAAGCGTTGATTTGCCGGCACCATTCGGTCCGACAAGCGCCACTTTTTCGTGATCTTCTATGTGAAAGGATCCATCTTTTACAATGAGGTGTTCCCCAAAGGCTTTCTGAATCCCGTGACATGCTAATATCATATATTTCCTCCTAAATTGCCATGCATTCAAAAGATTTTTTCTATCAGTATCTTTTCAATATTCCATATGTGCATACGCACATGCTACTTTATTATAACGGAAATTGTATAAAATTCAACAATAGTTTGACAATAATCTTTCAATTTTATATAATTATTTCAGACTATGATTGGAAGGGTGAATATAGTGGAAGAAAGAGAGATTTCTCGTGCAGTCATTCGTAGATTGCCGAGGTAT
>CAKRAT010000007.1 GCA_934295165.1 uncultured Dorea sp.
GAGTTGAAAAAGTGCGTTGCAATGATTAACTTCTTTCGGTTATGATGCAGCGCGCTTTTTTTAACTTCCGTTTATTTATATAGATGAAAGGAATACAGTATGTTTGCAGATAGAGCAAGGATATTTATTAGAGCAGGAAAAGGCGGAGACGGTCATGTGAGTTTCCGTCGTGAGAAGTATGTGGCGAATGGCGGTCCGGACGGCGGAGACGGCGGACGCGGCGGAGACGTTATATTTGAAGTCGATGAAGGACTGAATACGCTTCAGGACTATAGACATAAGAGAAAATTTACAGCAAAAGACGGTGAGCAGGGCGGAAAGCGCAGATGCCATGGTGCAGACGGTGAAGATATTGTCCTGAAAGTTCCGGAGGGAACGGTTATCAAAGAATCAGAATCCGGAAAAGTCATTGCAGATATGTCCGGAGAGAACCGCAGACAGATCATCTTAAAGGGTGGTAAGGGTGGTCTTGGAAACCAGCATTTTGCAACTGCAACCATGCAGGTTCCAAAGTATGCACAGCCAGGACAGCCGGCAAAAGAATTATATGTAGATCTGGAATTGAAGGTGATCGCGGATGTAGGACTTGTAGGATTCCCGAATGTCGGAAAATCTACATTCTTATCACGCGTGACGAATGCACAGCCGAAGATAGCCAATTATCATTTCACAACATTGAATCCAAACCTTGGTGTTGTAGATCTTCCGGATGCGAACGGATTTGTAATCGCTGATATTCCGGGACTGATCGAAGGTGCATCGGAAGGTGTCGGACTCGGACATCAGTTCCTGCGCCATATCGAACGTACCAAACTGATGATTCATGTAGTAGATGCAGCCGGAACCGAAGGACGTGATCCGATAGATGATATCTATAAGATCAACAATGAGTTAAAAGCATATAATGCGGATATTGCGAACCGTCCACAGGTGATCGCAGCGAATAAGATTGATGCGATCTTTACCGATGATGATCCGGTACAGCGTCTGAAAGATGAATTCGAGCCACAGGGAGTAAAAGTATTCCCGATTTCCGGTGTGACAGGACAGGGTATCAAGGAATTACTTTACTATGTATCGAACGAATTACAGCATCTGGATCAGGAGACGATCGTATTCGAACAGGAATATTTCCCGGAGGAAGAGATTCCAATGAACGATCTTCCGTATACAGTCGAAAAAGAAGACGATATGTACGTGGTAGAAGGACCGAAGATCGAAAAGATGCTGGGTTATACAAATCTGGATTCCGAGAGAGGATTTGCATTTTTCCAGAAATTCCTCAAGGATTCTGGAATTCTGGAGCAGCTTGAAGAAGCTGGTATCCAGGAGGGTGATACAGTACGTATGTATGGCCTGCAGTTTGATTATTATAAATAACAGATCAGATGCAGTCAGTTGATTGCGATAAAGAGGAGATTAAAGATGACAACAAAACAGAGAGCTTATTTAAAAGGTCTTGCCATGAATTTAGATCCGATCTTCCAGATTGGAAAGAACAGCATGACACCAGAAGTTACCAAAGCTATTCAGGAGGCACTGGACGCAAGAGAACTGATCAAAATCAGTGTGCTTAAGAACTGTGCAGATGATCCGCGTGCACTCGCAGAAGTAATCGCAGAACGTACACGGTCACAGGTTGTACAGGTAATCGGTAAGAAGATTGTATTATACAAAGAAGGCAAAGATAAGCATAAGAAGATCGAACTGCCAAAATAAATACAGGTAGGAGAATCGAATGAAGATAGGGATTATGGGAGGAACCTTTGATCCGATCCATAACGGACATCTGATGCTGGGACATGCCGCATACGAGGTATTTTCCCTGGATCAGGTGTGGTTTATGCCGAATGGGAATCCTCCGCATAAAAAAAGTGAGTCGATAAAATCTACAGCAGAAGACCGTATGAAGATGACCAGTCTTGCAATCGCACCGTTTCCGGAGTTTGTGCTGCAGCCGTATGAAGCACTGAGACAGGAAGTATCCTGTTCTTATCAGACAATGGAGCATTTTAAGAAAATGTATCCGGAAGATGAGTTTTATTTTATTATCGGTGCGGATTCCCTTATGGCGATCGAGACGTGGGTACATCCGGAACGCATCTTTCCGACCTGTACTATTCTTGCGACTTACCGTGATGAGGTGAAGACAAAAGAGGAGATGAATGAACAGATCCGTCATCTGTCCGAAAAGTATGGTGCGCAAATCCTGCTTATGGAAACGCCGCTTATGCCGGTAGCTTCTCATGAACTCCGGGTCAGTCTTCAGACAGGAAGATCTGTTTCAGAATATGTTCCAGAAACTGTGTGCCGCTATATTGAGGAACATCATTTATATCGGTAATTTCAACAGTGAAAAAGTAAAAGAGGAAAATGGCAATGGATGAAAGAATTCTAAAAATACAGAATACGTTAAAGAAAGAACTGGATGAAAACCGCTATCATCATACAGTTGGCGTAATGTATACGTCTGCTTCCATGGCTATGCGTTACGATGTGGATGTCCAGAAGGCTCTTTACGCGGGGTTACTGCATGACTGTGCAAAATGTATCCCTGGTGATAAAAAAATCCGTCTGTGCGAGAAATACGACCTTTCGGTATCGCCTGTAGAGAGAGAAAACCCAAGTCTGTTACATGCAAGACTTGGAGCATATCTTGCACATGAAAAATATGGTGTGAAAGATGAAGAAATCATTCATGCAATTGAAAGCCATACGACCGGACGGCCGGGTATGACTATGCTGGAAAAGATTGTCTATATCGCAGATTATATTGAGCCGGGCAGAAGAGAACTGCCAAATATGGCAGATGTAAGACGTCTTGCTTTTCATGATATTGATGAATGCCTTTACCGGATTTTGAAAGATTCACTGTTATATCTGAACAGCAGAAAGATTACAGTGGATCCTGTGACACAGAAAACGTATGACTATTATAAAAAAGAAATGGGAAAGGAGGATTAATATGGATCGGGCAAAAGAAATGGCAAAAATCGCATTTGAAGCGTTAGAAGATAAAAAAGGTGAGGATGTATGTGCGATCGATATCTCATCAGTATCTGTTCTTGCAGATTACTTTGTAATTGCAAATGGTAACAGCGACAGCCAGGTACGTGCACTTGTTGAGAATGTAGAAGAAAAAATGCATAAAGCCGGATATGCAGCAAAAGAGACAGAAGGACACAGAAGCGGAGCATGGGTACTGATTGACTTCGGTGATGTGATCGTACACATTTTTGACAGAGAGAACCGCCAGTTCTATAATCTGGAGCGTATTTGGAATGATGGTAAGAGAATTGATGATGTAAATGAATTTTAAAGTTTTTTTATAAAAAATGAACTTTATTAAAGCCCCCGGGAAATATATAATGTAAAACAGATTCCGCTCACTTCGTTCGAAGTCATCTGTTTTACATTATATATTTCCCGGGGGCTTTTTCATTTAATGTTTGTTTGTGTTTAATCAAAGAAACGGAAGACTCCGATTACTTTTCCGAGGAGCTGAAGATCACGGACGATAATTGGATCCATTGTATCGTTCTCAGGTTGAAGACGGAAAATTCCTTCTTCTTTGTAAAATCTTTTGACTGTTGCACTGTCATCAAGTAATGCGACTACGATATTTCCGTTGGCAGCAACGGAAGACTGTTCGACTAATACGAAGTCTCCGTCAAGAATTCCGGCATTCATCATACTTTCGCCATGTACTTTGAGCATAAAAGTCTGTTTGTTCGGCATGTATTCCATTGGGATAGGGAAGTAGTTCTCGATGTTTTGTTCTGCAAGAAGTGGTTCTCCAGCGGCAACATGCCCAATGACAGGTACATTAACCATTTCGCGGCGGTTAAAATTAAAAGAGTCATCCAGAATCTCGATCGCACGCGGTTTGGTTGGATCCCTTCTGATATATCCATTCTTTTCCAGAGTTTCCAGATGCGAGTGAACAGAAGAGGTAGATTTCAGATGAACTGCCTCACAGATATCTCTGACTGACGGTGGAAATCCCCGTTCCAGTATCTGGGATTTTATATATTCTAATATTTCTTCCTGCTTTGCAGTGATTTTCCCCTGTGCCATATGTATGTCCTCCTTAAGTTGGATTTTTAATTCCGTTAATTATTATATATTAAATGATAACACAGGATATCGGAAAACGCAAACAGATGTTTAGAAAATATGTTCGGAATATACCATAGAATCTATTGACAAACATTTGTTCGGAGTATATAATAAGCAGTGCAAAGAACAAATGTTCGCACACAACTGTTTTGAAGAATAAATGGAGGGCACGAGATGAATACAAAAAGAATGTATATGGAATGCATTAGCGGAAATATCAGTAATACCGGTGGAGGAAACTTCAGTAAAAAAAACGGCGATGAAAGCAATTACCCTGGTTATAACAGAGCAAGCAGACGGAGAAAAAGAAGTGTACATGTGAAGAAGTTACTGGCTGGTATGTTTTCTTTAATTATGATTCTTGGATTCAGTGCTTTTTATGGAAGCGGTCTTGTGAGTGCACATGATAATGCTAAAGATGATCCGGTAAGATGTAAGTATTATAAAAGCATTCAAATCCATTCCGGAGATACGCTGTGGAACATTGCAGAGGAATATATGGCAGATGATTACGAGTCTGTCAGTGACTATATTACAGAAGTGAAAAAGATCAATAAGCTTTCCTCTGATCAGATTCAGGACAGCCAGTATCTGACCGTTCCGTATTATGATTGCAGATAATTAAGGCATTGATGGAATCAAAGAATTCTTCAAAACAGAATCATTTCGATATATATGCTGAAAGGCTTATATATATTATACTCACCCACGGCAATGAATGAAAGATAATAGTTCATTGCCATTTTTATTATAAGATGCCGATAAATGATGGTACAGGATGAGGATGATAAATAAGAAAAATCTGTGTAGAGAATGTTTGTTCAAGTGATCCATATCTATACGACAAATACTGATTTTTCCAAAAGATATAGACGGAAAGGATAGATTCTGTTATAATTATTTTTGTTTATTTTATTATTACTTTTATTCAGGAGGTTCTATTATATATGATTGATTCATCTACGAATTTAACTAATACATCATCAAACAAGCCACACAATTATCATGAACAAAGTCAGATTGACCAGACGTTACGGCTCCGTGAAGTTTTAAAGACCCTGCCGCCTTTTGTTAAGGACTATTTCCGTGCTATGGAACCAAAATCATCGGCGCGTACCCGTATTAACTATGCTTATGATATCCGTGTGTTCTTTCATTTTCTTATGGAAAATAATCCTGTATACAAGAATTATACGATGGACAGATTTACTCCCCAGGATCTTGATAACCTTGCGCCTGTAGATATCGAGGAATATCTGGAGTATCTGAAAGTATACAAGCGTGATGAGGACAGCGAACTGATCACCAATGGAGAAAAAGGTCTGGCACGTAAAATGTCGGCTCTCAGAAGCTTTTATGGATATTATTTCAAACACCAGGTCATACAGAAGAATCCGACACTCCTGGTGGATATGCCAAAACTGCATGAGAAAGCAATCATACGTCTGGATACCGATGAGGTTGCCTTGTTATTGGATTTTGTGGAATCTGCAGGTGAACATCTGACGGGACAGGCATTGAATTACTATAAGAAAACGCGTGACCGTGACATCGCTATTCTTACGTTATTATTAGGAACCGGCATCCGTGTATCTGAATGCGTCGGACTGGATCTGAAAGATGTAGATTTTAAAAATAATGGAATTATGGTCACCAGAAAAGGTGGAAATCAGATGGTTGTATATTTTGGTGATGAGGTTGCGGAAGCCCTTGAAAATTATATAACAGGTGACCGTGAGACTGCTACTCCCCTCCCCGGCCATGAACAGGCGTTGTTCTTATCAACGCAGAGAAAACGTATGGGTGTTCAGGCGGTTGAGAATATGGTGAAAAAATATGCCAGACAGGTAACACCGAACAAAAAGATCACACCGCACAAATTGCGCAGTACATATGGTACTTCTCTTTATAAAGAGACCGGTGATATTTATCTGGTAGCGGATGTTTTGGGGCATAAAGATGTTAATACGACGAAAAAGCACTATGCTGCGATTGATGATAACCGACGTCGTAAAGCTGCTTCTGCAGTTAAATTGCGGGAATTGTAAGATATATAGATTCAAGTTGTAACTTTCCTGTTTTTTGCATAAAAACTCTCTGACATAAGATTTACTTAGTGCTTGTTCTATGTCAGAGAGTTTATTAGATATTCAATGTTTCAACTCATTTATTTTAAAATATTAACAGACTTAAAATCAAGATTATAATTTCCTGTCCGTAATACTTTCTTTCAATTCTACTAACTGCTCGATTGCTTTTGCTGTTCCGTCAATTCCAAGAAGGGAGCTGTCCAGACAAATATTATAACTTTCAGCAGCACCCCATTTTTTATTGCTGTAATAGTTATAATAGCTGGAACGTCTTTTATCTGTCTTTTTGATCAGATCTTTTGCTTTTGCGTCTGTCAGATCATAGATGCGTGCGATTCTACGGACTCTCGCATCCATATCAGCATGAATGAATACGCTTAAGACATTGTCAAATTCTTCCAGTGCATAGTCTGCACAACGTCCAACGAGAATACAAGGACCTTCCGATGCAATTTTGCGGATAGTGTCGAACTGTGCAAGAAAGATTTTATGGTTGATCGGCATGTCTGTATAGCTGGATGATGGATATCCGAATGAATAAGAATCCATAACCAGGGAATACAGAAAACTGTTTGTAGGTTTTTCATCATGTGTCTCGAAAAGTTCTTCACAGATACCACTTTCCTTCGCTGCACGCTCCAGCATTTCCCTGTCGTATAATTTGATTCCGAGATCTTCCGCAACTTTATATCCGATCTGGCGTCCGGCACTACCATATTCACGGCCGATTGTAATGATTGTATTTGTCTTTGCCATATAAATCACGCTCCTAAACAAAAATTAATATAAACATATTATACAGCAAACTCAGAAAAATGTATAGAATTTTCTCATAATTTAACTATAAATATTCCTTAGTCTGTCTAATAGTTCAACAAAATATTCCGGGAGCGGTGCGTTGACTTCCAGATATTCCCCGGTAGACGGATGAATGATACCGAGAGTACGTGCATGCAAAGTCTGTCCCTGTAATCCTTTAAAAGGACATTTTTTCGGCCCATAGACTTCGTCTCCGACCAGAGGATGTCCAATGCTTGCCATATGGACACGGATCTGATGGGTTCGTCCGGTCTCAAGTTCACACTGGATATAGGTATAATCTCCGAAGCGTTCCAGAACTTTGTAGTGTGTAATGGCTTCCCGGCCGTTTTTACAGTGAGTGCTCATCTTCTTACGGTCTGTCGGATGACGGCCGATCGGTGCGTTGACTGTGCCGGAATCTTCTTTGATATTGCCATGTACGATCGCAACATAGATGCGGCGGATAGAATGCACTTTTAATTGTTCAGAAAGGCTCTGATGTGCTTTATCGTTCTTGCAGACGACTAATGAACCTGTGGTGTCCATATCGATGCGGTGAACGATTCCAGGGCGCATACAGCCGTTGATACCGGATAATTCATCTCCACAGTGATACATAAGTGCATTGACCAGTGTTCCGCTGTAATGTCCCGGGGCAGGATGAACAACCATCTGTTTCGGCTTATTGATCATGATGATATCCTGATCTTCATATAAGATATCCAGTGGAATATTCTCAGGCTCGATATCAGGCTCTTTTGCTTCCGGGAGGGTAACTTCTACCCTGTCATCAAAAGAAAGCCTGTAATTGGATTTTACAGGCTTCTGGTTTACTTTAACATATCCGTCTTTGATGATTTTCTGAATATAAGATCTCGATCTGTCTTCAAACTGTTCGGAAAGATAGCGGTCGGTCCGCTGGCCTTCGGTATTATGATCGATGGAAAATTCTTTCAAGGTCTTCCTCCTTATAGTAAACAAGTATTAATATAACTAACAGAAATGCTGCAACGGTAACATAGATATCAGCAACATTAAAGATCGGAAAGTCGATTAACTTGAAATAGAGAAAATCGACTACATAGTTCAGGCGGATACGGTCAATACAGTTACCGAAAGCTCCGCCGATGATCAATACTGCGCAGATACGAAGCGGCAGGTACTTTTTCTCCATAGGTACTTTGCTGTAGAACCAGATCACAGCTGCTGTGATCACGATTACACTGATGTAAAAGAAAATTCTCTGGTTTTGCAGTACACCGAATGCTGCACCTCTGTTTTCCAGATATTCTAACTGAAATACATTTCTGATCAGCACATAAGCCGGATGGTCTTTCAAATGTGCGACGACAAGATATTTGGTAAACTGGTCGATGATTACCAATATAGCAATGCTGATCAGTGCTGTTATATAATGTGTGATGCGTTTGGTATTTGTGTTCATGATACTCCTTGCTGATCATACTATGAATCTTCGAAATTCATAGTATAAAACTATATATATTTGCGTACAGAAACCATATAACGACCCTTCTTTGTCTCAGACAGGATTCCATTATAGGCAATACGTCCCATTTTACGAACAGAAATGATATCATTTTCTTTTAAACGGTATCCGTTGCTGGTAATCAGCTTTCCATTTACGAATACTTTTCCGGCCTCAATCTGAGCCGTGATCTTACTTCTGGACAGAGGATATGCCAGGGCAAGAACACTGTCAAGGCGTACAGATGATACAGTTCCTTTTAATTCCTCATATCTTGGCTCATAATCAACCTGAAAATCAGTACCAATCGTCGTTTTCACATGGGTGTGTCTGATCTGGGTCAGGTTATCGGCGACATATTCTGCCATTTCTTCTTTGACAAAGATCAGCGCTTTCTGATCTTCAACAATAATATCCCCGATCTTACAACGCTCAATCCCAAGATTCATCAGTGCGCCGAGATAATCACGATGGGTAAGGTCTTCCGAAAATTTCTTGTTCAATGGGCTGACTTCTATTATCTGAATCGGATATTCATACTCATAATAAAGAGCATCAGGTAGAAATACAGCCATCTGACGCTCTGATAAGTCATATCCACCATAAGTCTTATACTGAGATAAGAACATATTCTTCGGTGTTGTATGAAGAATATTCAATTCATTCAAATTAAGAAAGTCAGAAAATATAACAATTCCTTTGTTATATGCAAGTCTGGAAAGTTCCATCAGACGTTTCTGTAACATACTTTCTTCTTTGTTCATAATTAAAATCTTGTCCTCATAGATGAAGAATCCAGAGATGTATTCAACAAATCCTGAAGGTCTCCGGAAATGTCTACATTTGTAGGTGTTACCAGGAATATGTAATTAGAAATCTTCTGCAGGTTACCGCTGATTGCAAATGTAGCACCTGAAGTGAAATCAATAATACGCTGGGCAATTTCAAGATCCAACCCTTCAAGATTCAGGATAACGGTCCGTCCGCTTAACAGAGTTTCTGTGATTTCTCTGGAATCTTCAACAGATGTCGGTTTGATTACACAAACTTCCATATTTACTGTATTTCTTCTGGCAGGCTGACGCATCGGGGTTACTTTATTATTAGAGAAAGAAGATTTTGTTTTTACAGATGCTGTATAATCATCGTCTTCTTCCTCATCAAAATCTTTAGCATTATCTTTTGCAGGTTTATGAAAGAGGCTTCTCTTGGGCTTTTCTTCATAATCATCATCATATTCGTCATCGTCGAAGAATTCATCGTCATCGTAATCGTCATCTCCGTCGTCTAACTTCATGATATTCAAGAACTTATCTAATACTCCCATTTTTTAATAAATCTCCTATCTTCCGTTTATACTTGTTGAGTGTAATCACGTGCACCAAAAATTCCGGTACCTACACGGACCATGGTAGCACCCTCTTCTATGGCAATCTGATAGTCATTTGTCATACCCATAGAAAGAATACTCATAGTAATATTATCAACGTTTTTCTTTGCAATGTCAACAGATAATTTGCGCAAATGAGCAAAAACAGGTCGATTATCTTCTGGATTTTCTACAAATGGAGCAATTGTCATAAGTCCCTTCACTCTTATGTGCGGGAATTTGGAAATCTGTTCTATAAATGCAGGTACCTCTTCCGGCATAAGTCCAAATTTGCTCTCTTCTTTTGCTACATTTACTTCAACTAGTACATTGGCTGTGATATCGTGTTTTTCTGCCTCTTTATTAATGGTCTCAGCCAGTCGAATAGAATCTACGGAATGAATGAGATCTACTTTGTCGATGATGTATTTAACTTTGTTACGCTGCATATGACCAATCATGTGCCAGTGGATATCCTTTGGCAGAACCTCATATTTGGATGCAAGTTCCTGTGCTTTATTTTCGCCGTTTACACGAATGCCTAAATCATATGCTTCCTGCAACATTTCTACAGGTTTTGTTTTGCTCACGGCAATCAGTGTTACCTCTTCTCTCTTACGACCGGCGCGGTCGCACGCCGCCTGAATATTTTCTTCAACTTTTGCAAGATTTTCTTTTAACATAGTTTCTCGCTCCCTTTCTTTTTTGTAACGGAATAAAATGCCGGTTTTTGTTCAATGGCAGGAGATGTTTAAGAAATCACATCTCCCTCATGTACATCTTTGCCGGTTAGTGCAATATGGTCATAATTGGAAAGACCGTAATCATCACCACTTTGAACAATATAATATTCATCACTTTCACATAAAATTTTGACCTGCCGGAAGACGGCATATCCCCGGTTGATATTATAAACTCCTTTTAATTGTTTGGTTTCTGTTAGTTGATATGTGTCCGAAGAACCTGCTTTTTTTAATATTGCATTTTTTTCAAAATTATCCGGATCAACATAGACAGAACCTGTTCCAGCATCATGATAATAGATATCTACTGTCTGAAATTCCGCATTTTCTTTTCCGGTATCAATTAGTACACCGGTACTGTTACTGTTGCCGCCCTGTGTAAGATAATCTTCCGGAATAACATAAAAATCTTTCTTTGTGACAGCTGATTTTGGGATTTTTAGTCCAGTCTGATCTTCCAGAATCAGTTCTACGTCAACAAAACGGTCTTGCGAATAACGTACCATGGATGTGTCAAATGCCAGATACCCAAGATAAGAACCGTTTACTTTCTTCATGGAAAATGCAGCGGTCATAGTTTCGTTATCTTTAGGAAAACGTACCTGAACACTGGAAGAAGATTTCAGTTCTTTCGCCCCCTGCTCAGTTAAAGGAATAACGAGTGTCCAGTCATCGTCCTTAATCAATTTATATACTGGAGTACCAGATTTGATTTTTGTATTATTTTTCTGTTCCTTTTTATTGTAATTGTCTTTGTTTAACATATCAGGTGTTACATCATCAGCGGTTGTCTTTTCAAATCCATCTATATAATAACATATGATACCGTCAGAATCTGCTGAAAAAACCTGAAGTCCATCGGTATCCGTATCTGTCAGAGCAGAGAGTTGTGTCTGACGATTCTGGTTTGATTTTCCATCCAGTATACTTGAAATGCTATTTTTTAATGTATAAACATCACTGAAACTTCCATCAGAGTAATTTTGACAGAAAATCTGTGTTTTCTGATGAATGGAATTCTGTTCGCTTGAAGTCAATTTCTGGCTGCTTTTAATTTTGGATTTAAATTGTAATTTCTGGTCGGAAAGTGAATAAATTTGTGTTTTTGAGCCAACTTTACTTCCAGATGAAACAAAGTAATTGATATATCCCGTATTTTGGGAACGGATGATTGTTTCATCACGAAGGGCCAGTCCTGTGTAGGAATTATCTTTTAGAATAGAACCTTCCCGCACTTCATAAACGGAAATATGTTTTTCCGTCAGGTACATTAGTACCGTTACGATAAGATATATAAATATGACACCAAAAATAATAATTCCAATATTTAAATGTTTTTTTCTCTGATATACTTTGATGTTTGATGATTGCGTGTTGCCAGCCAAATTTCCGGCCTCCTATCTTTATTGCTTTAACATGCGTAATGCTGCTCCGTCTAAATAGTTGAAAGATTTTCCCTGATAACTCTGCCTTTCTGACATCAATTCCAAAAGTTCATCCCTTAATTTCCACCAGCTTGTGTCCCAGTTGCAAAATACAGCATATTTTTCAGGAATGCGGCTAAAGAGACGTTCAACGGCAATATCAGGTCTTAAGTATTCCAAAAAAGCAGTAAGACGTTCGAGATATTCTTCTTTTGCACATAAGGTTATTGTACCATTTTCATACGCTTCACACAACTGCGTGTTCTTTGCAATGTAAAGAGAATGAGCTTTTACAATCTGTATTGGAAGAGCTGATAATATTTTCGCCGTTTCGACAGCATCATCTATATTGTCTCCAGGAAGATTTAGGATTACGTGGGTACAGATATCAAAGGAATATCGACTGATACGGAGAACTGCATCAATGAATTCTGCAAGCGTATGTCCTCTTGATATTTGCTTCAGCGTATGATAATTGACTGTCTGAAGTCCAAGTTCTATTGTAATTTGTATTCCTGTCCTTTCCCGGATATTATTTAATACATTAAGGTAATCTTCCCGGATGCAATCTGGTCTTGTGGAAACAGCAATTTCAACAATATCTGGAATCTTTGCTGCTTCTTCCATATATGACTGAAACGATTCAAGCGGTAAAAATGTGTTTGTATAATTTTGAAAATAAACAATAAATTTATGTGCATGGTACCGCTTTTCGATAAATGTTCGTGTTTTTAGGAGCTGGTCAGTGACAGAAATAGTAGATTCCATAGATTCAAATCCGGTTCCTTTTTCTGCACAAAAGGAACAACCACTTCCTGTAATCCTGTTCGGACAGCTTACAGGAAGATTAATCGGAAGTTTATATACTTTTTCACCGTAACGATTTTTTAAATATTGTGAATAAGGATAATATTTTTCATCCATAACCAAAAATCCTTTCTGTAAAGTATAATCCATCTTTTTTCGGATAATACTATTATCATTCGATAAAAGGAGGATTACTTAGATGAAATGGTTTGATAACACAGCGCTGACGCTTGTGATCATCGGTGCACTTAACTGGCTGTTAGTGGGCATATTTAAACTAGATATTGTAGCCGTAATCTTTGGAAATCTTACATGGATTTCGAGAATCATTTATACGATTATTGGTCTGTGCGGACTTTATCTTATCAGCCTTTATGGAAGAATTGGAAGTTCGTCCTAAAAAAGGGGTATCCGTAATCTGGATGCCCCTTTTTGTATCCAGAAACTAATAAAATGTTCCTGATGTTTCCTGGTTTTTTATTAGTTTTCTGGGATGGCTTCTACAATTGCTGTCATATCCTTGTAAAGTAGCGGCTTCGTATCAGCATTCATTACAATAGAAATATATGGATGGTTATTTTCGTCTTCAGTAAGAAGAACCAGACAGTTTCCAGCTAATCTGGTTGTTCCGGTTTTCCCGCCAATTACAGTTACATTATCCGGTTTCGCGGCCTCACCTGTAGCATAGAAATTAGTCGGTTCCCAGGTGATACTTCTGACAGCACCACTGCTTCCGGTAATTTTAGCTGTATGTGATTTTGCCTTAATGATTTTAACAAAATCATCGTTTTTTATACATTCATTAAAAATGAGATAAAGATCATATGCAGTCGTATAATGATTGTCATTATGCAGACCGTTGGAATTCACAAAATGTGTACCTGTAGCCATTAACTTCTTCGCTTCTTTGTTCATCATTTTTGCAAATCCATCCATACTTCCGCCTACGTATTCTGCGATTGCTGTTGCATTGTCATTTCCAGAATGAAGTAACAAACCGTATAATAAATCTGATAATGTGATCTTATCGCCTGCCTGAATTCCACAGGTTGCTTCATCTGCAGCAAAACTGTTCATATCTGCATTCTGAGACACGGTTACGACATCTGACAGATCAGCGTTTTCCAGGGCAACAAGTGCAGTCATAAGCTTTGTTGTACTTGCAGGATAGATTTTATCAAACATCTGATACGAAAAGTCTACTTTTTTTCCATCTACATCGAACAATGCTGCAGAATGCAATGTATCTGTTTCGTCAGAGGTAATTCCTTTCAGACTGATATCGCCGGATGCAACACACAGATCAGATGCAAATAAATCACCTGTATACAGACTCTTATTATAATTTTCAGTTTCATAGTCTGCAACTACATTTCTGGTTCCCAATCCACACCCGGTGGTTACAATTGCTGTCAAGGACAACACAGCTATTAATTTTAAATATTTACCGATACATTTCACGCCAGTCTAAATCTCCTCTGTCAATTGCTAAAATAATAATTTCTGCTGTTGCAAGATTTGTTGCCAGCGGAATATTATAAGTATCACACATCCGAATTACGTCATTCAAATCCGGATCATGTGGTTTTGGATTTGAAGGTTCTCTTAAAAAGATCAGGGCATCAATATCATTCTGTGCAATCTGCGCTCCTAGTTGCTGTTTTCCACCTAAAGGACCGGCAAGATATTTATGAACTTTCAGGTTCGTAACTTCTTCAATTAATCTTCCGGTCGTTCCTGTAGCATAAAGACTGTGCTTACTTAAAATCCCTCTATAAGCAATACAGAAATTTTGCATCAATGCTTTTTTTGAATCATGTGCTATCAGACCTATATTCATATTATTCACTCCTTACTGGTATTTTTTCGGTTGTAATCCTACGTTCAAGACTAATCCAATTCCAATATATAAACTTACAAGAGATGTCAGTCCATAACTTACAAAAGGTAATGGTACCCCAGTATTAGGTAATATCTTGGTGGCAACACCAATGTTAATAAAACTTTGTATGCCAATCAGTCCCCCAACACCACAGCATATGATTCTTCCTGCAAGGTCTTGCGATCGTATCCCAACTAAAATACATTGTATCACAATTAATAGTAATAACGCAATAATTATACAACCTCCGACAAAACCTAATTCTTCACCAATGATCGCGAAAATGAAATCTGTCTGTGGTTCAAGAATGAAATTACCGTTTTTTACGGATGTGGTCGTGTTATTATCCAGCCCTTTTCCTGTTAGCTGACCAGAACCAATTGCCATGACAGAGTTTTTCTGCTGGTAAGCTTCATCACTTTCATATTTTTCGGGTTCGATAAAAGCAAGGATACGCTTCTGCTGATAATCCTTTAAAAGCTTCTGGTCAGGCTGAACAACGATACTTAAAAAGATGACTGCGACCGGTATTAATATGACAAGGACGGTACCGATGAATTTATAACTTAGTCCGGCTACATAGATCATAAGACAGATCATAAGAGCGGTACAAATGGTTGTGGACAGGTTTGGCTCAATTAAGATCAATACCAGCGGAATACCTGCGAGGACAGCATATTTCAACAGTGTAAATTTATCATTGATATCTTCTTCATGTTCCATCAAAAATTTTGCAAAAAATATGATCAGTAATATTTTTGCAAGCTCTGAAGGCTGGAATTGGATAAAGCCAATCTTGATCCAGCGGGTTGCACCATTTACATTTTCACCAAATAATTTTACTGCGGCAAGCATAATGATAGAAAGTATATACAATACCCAGTAAAAATTCATAATCCACATATAGTCAATCAGTGACACGATGATCATAGCCACAAGACCTATCACAACACCAAGAATCTGCTTGTTCTGAAGAGATTCTTTCGCACTGCCTACGACTAAGATACCGAAAATGGATAAAATACCTACAAGTGCAACAATTCCAAATTTGTAATTTTTCCAATTATATGGTTTAGTAAATCTATGTGATCTCACGTTTCTTCTCCTGCTATTTTTATCACTATTTGTGAACGGTTAATTTCTACTTGAAAATCATCTTCTGTAAGTTCCACGTATTTGGAAAGGGTCTGATACAGGTCTCTGCAGATATGATCATAAACAGAGGGGGTACATTGTACGCGGTCTGATACGACTAAAGCCCGGAGACGGTTTTTGGCAATGGATACGGAAGAACTTTTCAACATATTCAAAACCTCCTAATTCTTTTTGAAGGCATGAGAGATTCTTGCAAAGAATCCCTTTTCGGAATCAAGATTCATATAAGGAACTTCCAGTCCCAGAATGCGTTTACAGATATTTAAATATCCTTTTCCTGCTTTTGAATCAAGTCCGATTACCGGTTCACCCTGATTCGTTCCAATAACAACCTGTTCGTCGTCAGGAAGAATTCCAATTAACGGAACCGAAAGAATTTCGATAACATCATCGACGGACATCATATCTCCGCGTTTTACCATGTCAATCCGAATCCGGTTAATGATCAGATCAATTTTACGAATCTGGTTCTGCTCAAGGAGTCCGATGATGCGGTCGGCATCACGAATGGATGATACTTCCGGAGTTGTAACAACAAGTGCACGGTCAGCACCGGCAATTGCATTTTGGAAGCCCTGCTCAATACCGGCCGGACAGTCTAGAAGTATGTAATCAAATTCTTCCTTTAACTCTGAAGTGAGTTTTTTCATTTGTTCCGGAGATACTGCAGACTTATCTTTTGTCTGAGCAGATGGTAGTAAGTACAGATTTTCATATCTGCTGTCGCGGATCAATGCCTGCTTCAGACGACATCCACCGGTTACAACATCTACCAGATTATATACGACCAGATTTTCCATTCCCATTACAACATCCAGATTACGCAGACCAAGATCAGTATCTATGATCACTACTTTTTTATCGAGTTTTGATAAACCTGCTCCGATATTTGCGGTTGTGGTTGTCTTTCCGACACCACCTTTTCCAGATGTAATTACAATAACTTCGCCCATGAATAACTTCCTCCTATAACTGGTTTTACTTTGACTTCTCCTATCCGCAGTTTCTTTGGCTGCATGTGGAGTGCGGCTATGACAGCGTCCTTACGGCCGGATGCACCGGCAATCACAGTGCCGTATATGGTACCGGTTACCACTACATTCCCTTTGGAAGCAACGGTAGCACCTTCTTCGACATCTCCTATGATTACGATGCTTTGTTCTGATTCCAGCACCTGTCTTCCTCTTAATGTACCTTTATAGAACCGTCCGTCTCTTTCATGGAAAACTTCGAGACTTTCGTCCAGCATTTTCTTATGTACCTGTTCTGTAACAGTATTTTTTTCTATGATGCAAAGTATTTCAATACCGGCAGCCGATTCAATTTCTCTTGTCAGCTGCCGCTCTTCTTCTTCTGTGAAAGAACGGCCTTCATATTCTACAGCCATTTTTGCATTTGCAAAAAATTTAGAAGCAGATTTGAATTTTCTTCTTACAACTTCTAGAAGTGCTTCAAACGAGCTGTCAGAATCAAAATAAATAGTAATACCGTACTTGTTACTCTTAATGAGTACCTGGTCTTTCACATAGAATCATCCTTTCTTTAATCTCCACCATTTGAGCCTGTGCTGATATCTGCGGCGGATCCCGTGATTAATTCATTCTCTGGTGTAACCTTATAGTAATACTCCATGACATCATTACCAACTTCTGCTGCAAATGTTGAACTGTAACCATTTGCAATACGAATCGCAAATGCAATCTGCGGGCTGTCACTTGGAGCAAATCCTACAAACAGACCGTGGTCTGGATGAGTCTGGCTTTGCTGTGCGGTTCCGGTTTTACCGGATAATGTAATACCGCTGGAATTTAATTTTGTGAAGATATCTTTATGTTCTGAAGTTACAACGGCTCTCATACCTTCGTGAACTGCCTGCCATGTAGAAGCAGCTACGTCAGTAACGTTATTTTTTACTTCAGGCGTATAATCTTTCACGGTTTTTCCTTTCGGACTCGTAACTTTATCCAAAAGACTTAAGTTATATACGGTTCCTTCATTAGCAACCGCTGTAATATATCGTGCAAGCTGACTGGTAGTATAGTTATTTGTACCTTGTCCAATGGCTGACAATACAGAGTTATCATCTGATATCTGCGGATCTGATTCAGGAATCTCCATTCCAGATGTATCGCCAAGACCGAATTCTTCCGCATATTTCTGAAGTTTTGCAATACCGCGCTCACTGGAATAATAGTTCTGAGTACTCTTTCCATCAGAGGTATCGCTATCCAGTTTAGAATCACCGGTACTATTAAGCCCCAGTCTGTACCCGACTTCATAGAAGAAATCGTTACAAGAATGTTGAATTCCCTGAGATACATTTAAGTTTCCGTGTGCAGATGGATAAATCCAGCATTTTGGGTTTGGTGTAACTTTTTTGTATACACCGGTACATGGAAGGTATGTGTTTACATCAATAACACCCTCTGTCAGACCGGCAATTGCGGATAACGGCTTATAGGTAGAACCTGGTGCAGTCTTTTCCTGTGTAGCATTATTATAAAACGGACGTGACTGATTCGTAAGCAGTTTACTATAATAATCAGAATCCATTGTATTCGCAAGACGGTTATTATCATATCCCGGATAAGAAACACATGCCAGTACTTCACCAGTATTTGGATCTGTTGCAACGAGAGAACCTGTACATGGTTCAAGTCCCAGTTGTCCAGGGGTGATTGCTAATGATTGAATCTTACTGCGGATAAAATCATATGCCCCGGTATTTCCGGTTTTCAGACCATTGTATTGATCATCATCTTGCTCCAAGATACCTTGTTCATATAACATCATGCATATCTGTCTGCCGGTAATGGTTCCCGATTTAATCATATAACGGTAAATCAGTTTATCAAAACTATTATCCGAGTCAACATAATCCAGAATATAATTAATGATTCCCTGATATACTTCACTGGAATCAGAATACTGTTCATTTGATTTTATATAGTCTTTTAACAGCGAAGTATCTACCCAGTTTTTTGAAATCGCATAATTCAGATAAGTGTATACATTAATAGACTCATCGTCTTTCCATGATTTATAAGTATTATCTTTTGTGTCAATGGATTTAGACATTAATACACCGGTTCCGTTTGTAAGAACATCTGATACCAGATAAGTCAGATATGCCTGTATTTCCTTTGGCTGATCTTTATATGCGGCAGCACTGGAATCGTTAAATATTTTTGTCAGAGAAGCTTTCACTTCTTCTTTTCGTGTGGCAAAAGCCGATGCTACTTCTTTCTCAGCTTCGCCGGCATTCACATCTGTAAAATGAGTCATATCAAGGACATCATTGTTAATCATCGCATTATACACATCACCAATTGGGATAATAACATCACTTCCGTCTTCTACCTTATTTCGGTCAAAATCCAAATTGTTCTGGATTTTGGCAAGAAGTACACCTGCAAGTTCCTGCTCCAGGATATTATAAGCGGCTTTCTGAAGGTTGGCATCAATTGTCAGATAAAGATCGTTTCCTGCTTTAGGATTTGTTCCTTTTACAGTTTTGATTACCTTACCGACGTTATTAACATAGAGCTTTTCACTTCCCTTTTTTCCCTGTAACTGGGAATCCAGGGCTTTTTCAAGACCTGATTTACCGACCGTATCAGTTTTACTGTATCTTTCCTGATCTTCATCACTTAAAGCGTCGTATTCTTCCTGAGAAATCTGACCGGTATATCCGATGATATTAGCAAAAGCCTTACTGTCGGCATATTTCCGCAGGGATTCTTCTTCAACGTTAATGCCAGATAATTTATCCAGATTTTCCATGATATCAGCAACAGTTGCGTCGCTGACATCCTCGGCGATAGTTGTTGATATATATTTCTGGTAACTGTTCAGCCAGATCTGGTAACGGATATTGATCAGTTTTAGCACCATGGATTTATCCATATTTTTCTCATCGATACCGAATTTTTGCTTATCTGTACACAGATAATGAATCAGTTCATCTGCAGTTGTTGCTTTCTGTTTTTTAGAAAGTTGATCAATTGTAGATTTACCGTATACATCAGCAATGAAACGTAGTTTCTGTGTTTCATTCTGTGCGACAAACTGATAATTATTATTACTGTCGAGGATGACACCGAAATTATTGATGACAGTGTCGCCGTTAGATTCTACCATCTTGATAACAGACGAAATGGTGGAATTTAAAACTTTATTCTGTTGTGCAATACTGTCATAAGAACCGTTATCTTCAATTGTAACAGAATAAGCCAGCTCATTGTAAGCCAGAAGATTACCGTTACGGTCATAAATATTACCACGTGTTCCCTGAATTTCTTTTGTTTTTTGAATCTGCAGTTTGTAATCATCAAGATATTCCTGCCCTTTTACAATCTGAAGGTAGAATATTCTCTGTACCAGAATTGCTGATGTGATACAAAAGACAATGATCAGCACGAATATTCGAGATTGTACAAATTCTGCAATGCCGGATTTGATCCGTTCCCATAAGCTATACAAATTTACTTGCACTCCTTTGCTCTTCTGCTTCCAGTTTCTTGTTGATGTGTAATATAATCTGATACAGAATCAGTGTGACCAGAATAGTATATACAAGTTCCGGCATAATGATCTGTTTCAGGTATGCTTCAAAAGCAAAATCCCCCTGCAAAAGATACATACAGAAGTATGTAACTAAACCATATATTAATTCGCTTCCTGCTATCAATGCAATTGGAAGCTTAATATCATCATCATAAAAAAGTCTTCGGAATGATCCATTCATATATCCGATCAACGAAAAAAGTAATGTGTAGAATCCAAGGGCATTTCCCCAGAATACATCCGTCAGGAATCCAGAAAAAAATCCGACGGCAAGTCCATCCTTCTTCCCTCTCATAAATCCAAATGAAGATGTAACAATAATCAGCAGATTAGGCTTTATAGATGCAAAAGACAGTCTGTGAAAGATGGTGCATTCCATTAAGAAGCATATGATAATTATACAAAATGTAATAAGCTTTCTTTTCATGAATTACTCTCCCTTGGTATTTCCGGATTCCTGCTTGATCAGTTCGCTCTTAGTAGTGGTAATAACCAGAACTTCTTGAAGCTTGCTGAAATCAACCGCTGGTGTGATATATCCGGAACGGGTAAGGTTATTGGAATCGGTTTTAACTTCGCTGACATATCCGATAAAGAGTCCTTGAAGGAATCTGTCACTGACATGAGAAGTAACGACCTGTTCTCCGACTTCAATCTTGTTATCATTATTTGCCAGTTTTTCGAAATGGATTCTTCCGTTCTCCATTTGTTTCAGATCGCCTCTGACGACACAGGTGTCAGAAGTAGAAAGAAGCATTGCGCTGATGTTGCTTTCATCATCAATGATGGAACGTACTCTTGCATAGTGTGGTCCGACTTCGGTTACAATACCGGCCAGACCACTTCCGGCAAGCACATTGCAGTTCTTTTTAATACCGTCTTTTTTGCCTTTGTCGATTGTAAAATCGCTGAACCAGTTAGAACCATTATTAGAAATAACGTGTGCACCGACTTTTTTGTAATCAGAATAATTTTCGTCCAGTTTATATAATTCTCTTAAACGTTCCAGTTCGTACTCGTCCTGACGGAGCCTTGTGTTGTCAATCGTAAGGTCATCTACTTTGGACTGAAGTTTTTTATTTTCTTTCTTCATATCCTGCAATGTCTCGAAATTATCAGAAAGGTCACTCATATAGCGGCCAACGTAACCTATTCCTTTCTGCATTGGAATGACTGTGTAATTTGCAACGAAACTGATTGGTCCATTCCCTCCTGTAATACGTTCGACACCCATCAGAATGACACAGATGACGATTACGATGATCAGCCAGTATTTACTTGGAAGGGAAGATTGATTTTTTGTCTTCATTATCTCATCCACCTATAATTATCTTCTATCATTGAAAATGTCAGTTTTCTTAAGTCTTTCGACATAATAATACGTTTCAGGCCATTGACTGCACAGGTATCCGGTTCCAGGGCAGTTCTTGACTTGATGCCTACCATCTGTTCGATATAAATTTCAAGACCGGGCATATTTGCAAGTCCGCCAGTGAGGAAAATACCATTCTCATAGATTGCTTTGCGGACTTCCGGAGGTGTTCTATCAAGAAGGGAATGGATGGCTTTGACGCATTCCAGTAACGGATCTTTCATTGCAGCACGGATCAGCATGATAGAAACCGGCTTCCGCATCGGCACACCTGTGATCAGGTCTCTGCCGGCTACCGATAAGATAGAATCAGAATCTCCGGTAAAGACATTGAAATTCCGTCTCAGTACTTCAGCAGTCTGCCGACCGATCAGGAAGTCGTGACTGTGCTTTACAAGATTGATAATCCCCTGATCAAACGTATGTCCGCCTACTTTTACGAGACGGTTCAGTACCATTCCGCCTCCGGCCAGTACAGACAGTTCGGTAGTTTCACCACCGAAATTCGCGATCATGATTCCTTTTGTATTCTGAATATCCAGATTTAATCCGACTGCATCGGCAATCGAACGTTCTACGATATTTACTTCTTTTGCTTTGGCTGTTGAATGGATCACAAGATCAAAGAACGCCTTCTTTTCTACTTCGGTAACATCTGTTGGAACAGCAATTACATATTCAGAACCACGGGAAAACTGTCTTCCTCTTTTTAATAAGTTCTGAAGAAGAAACTGCATGTCGTTAAATCTGGAAATAACGCCCTCTTTCATCGGAAATGTGATCTCGATGTTTGAGGGAGCTTTCCCATACATACTAAATGCATCATCACCAACCGCAAAAATATCACGGTCACGATTGTCTTTAAATGCGATCACGTTCTTCTCTTTCCAGATCGTGTCTTTTTTCTTATCATAGACCTTGATGTCATAAGACCCAAGATCCAGTCCGTATACATTTCTTGCCATCTGACAGAATCCTTTCTATCTTGGTTGCAGAATTTTACAGCATTCCCTCTTCACGAAAACTTATATAACAATTATTGCCAATTATAATATGGTCTAACAGCTCAATTCCAATTAATGCACCTGCATCCTGAATCCTTTTTGTTGTCAACATATCTTCCCGGCTTGGAGACGGATCTCCGCTTGGATGATTGTGTAAGATGATAATGGATACTGCATTTTTCTGCAATGCTTCTATAAAAAGCTCTCTTGGCGTGACCAGGGATGCATTCACAGTCCCTTTGGAAATGGTAGTTTCGCCAAGCAGCTTTGCCTTCGAGTTTAACATTAATAATTTCATATGTTCCTGTTTCTCATGTCTTAAATCTTCCATATAATATTGCGCAATCGTTTTTGGATCGGTAAAACATACTGTATCCTGATAAGACGCTTTTGCAAGCCTTTTTGCAAGTTCAGATATACATGATATCTGAATTGCTTTTACGTTGCCAATCCCTTTGATCTGCTTCAGACGTTCAGCGTTAAACTGATGAATTCCGAGAATGCCGATTCCGCCGGCATGATAAAGAATTCTTCCTGCAAGTTCCAATGCATTTTCACCGCGGGTACCGGTTCGTAACAGCACTGCCAGCAATTCAACGTCACTTAAATGTTCGGCTCCGAGACGGGAACACTTTTCATATGGTCGCTCGTCTCTCGGCATTTCTCTTATGGTATTTGATTGATTCATATTATTCTTCAGATTCGCACGACATTTTTACAGACTCAGTCAAAAGACAGATTCTGTAAATTATAAGAAACGATATATGATAATGGAAAGAATCACGCCAATGATACTTGCCATGGTTATCTTTATTGACAGACCAAATGTTATGACCATTACTCCGAGATTCAGAACGATCGGATCGTCTATCCCGAAAGATTGTCCATAGCCCAGCCAGGATAAAGCCGGCACCCCTTTTGCCAGTTCACCAATAAAGCCACCAAGAACTACTCCTGCCAGCAGAAGCAGAAATAAAGCCCAGGCGTTTTTACTTCCTGCACCTTTCATATGTACTCCTCCTCGTTTTTCCTATCTAAAAAACTCAATACATTTTATCACATTTCAGAAAAAGTGTATAGGTTTATGATATTAAAAAATTCTTAAACTTCTTTTCATTTTTTTACATAAAATGAGCAGATTAGATAAAATGATTTTAAGATTCTGTCTCGAAAGGATGATAAACGGAAGCGATCATTTCAGCGACTTTGATACCGTCCATGGCGGCAGAAGTAATCCCTCCGGCATAGCCTGCACCCTCGCCGCATGGATAGATTCCACGGATTTCACTCTGCAGGGACTGGTCTCTTACAAGCCGTACAGGCGAAGATGTCCGGCTTTCTACTCCGGAGATAACCGCATCATACCGTGCATATCCCGGAAGCTTATGGTCAAAAATCTGAATTCCTTCTGTCAGAGACTCTGCAATGAATTCAGGAAAAATGTTTCTGACGTTTGAAAGCTGATACATTCCTTTTATCTGCGGGGTAATCTCTCCCAGCTGTTTGGAAGGCTTGCCCTGACAGAAATCTCCGAATAACTGCACCGGAACTTTACCGTTTCCTTCAATATATGCCGCTTCTTCAAGTTTCCTTTGGAATTCGACACCTGCAAGCGGGTGATCACTTCCGAAATCTTCCGGGGACACAGTAACGATCACGGCGGTGTTGGCGTTCTGACCATCCCGCCGGCTGTAACTCATTCCATTAACGGCAAGACGGTGTTCTTCGGAAGAAGCATTTACAACGTATCCACCAGGACACATGCAGAATGTATAGACTCCTCTTCCATTACTAAGATTAGCGGTCAGTTTATATGGTGCAGCTGGAAGAAAGGAAGGATAATCCTGACCGTATTGATCCTGATTGATCATTTTCTGTGGATGTTCTATTCTGACACCGACAGCAAATGCTTTCGGCTGCATAGGAAGTTCATGTTGATACAACATGGAAAAAGTATCTCTTGCACTGTGGCCGATGGCAAATACTGCAAGATCGGTATCGAGCAGATAGCGCTCCTGTTTTTGTGAATCGTGTATTTCCAGCTTAGTAAGAAGCTTTTCTGCGTTATCATTGGAAATGGTCTGTATATCGGTAATCTGTGAATAGAACCGTACTTCTCCGCCGTGGGCACAGATATATTCCCGCATCTCTTTTACAACCTTGGATAACACATCGGTACCGATATGCGGTTTACTCTGATAAGTAATTGATTCCGGGGCACCGTGTTCTGCAAAGATACGGAGTACTTCGTGATTGCGTCCGGATTTGTCTTTTACCAGAGTGTTCAGCTTTCCATCTGAAAATGTTCCGGCTCCGCCTTCTCCGAACTGAACATTTGATGAAGGATTTAGCTTGCCGGTTTTCCAGAATGCTTCTACATCTTTGGTGCGCTGCTCTACATCAGCCCCGCGTTCCAGAAGGATTGGCTGGTATCCGTGTGAGGCAAGCATATAACCACAGAACAGTCCGGCAGGACCTGTTCCGATAATGACCGGACGATGTGCAAGTTCTTTTGTCCCTGTTACTTCGAAATGGTACGTATCCTGTTTTACCTGAAACTGTATCTGGTTTCCTTTCGCTGATTTTCTGACTTTTGCTTCATCTTTTACCTGAACATCTACAGAATAGACATAATAAAGATCCGGTTTCTTCCGGGCATCGATCGACTGCCTGCGAATCTGAAATCCCTGAAGTTCTTCTTTTTTTATGCGAAGTGTCTTTAAAATTTTCCGCTCAAAATCAGCTGGTGTATGTTCAATGTTCAGTTTCATCTGGTTGATCCGAATCATATGTGTTTTCGCTCCTTTTACAGTCTGTGATATGTCTCTCTTTTTACTCTTATTTTTATATCTCGTGTTTACATCTTATATTATATATCTATTTTTATACAGCTTTTGCGGCAGCGGTTCCGGCGAGATAACCGGTCGCCCATGCCCATTGCAGATTGTACCCGCCGCAGATACCATCAACATCCAGCAATTCTCCTGCAAGATAAAGATGATCCACATAACGGGATTCCATAGTTCCTGGGTAGATTTCTTCTGTTGAAATCCCGCCGGCACACACCTGCGCATTGTCAAAACCATTAGTAGTATCAATTGTTACTACGCTTCTTTTAACTACCTGAACAAGACTTTTTAGCTGTGTATCTGACAGATCGCCTGTCAATGTGTGCATCCGGATACGGGCCTGTTCTAAAAATCTCGGAATCAGTTTCTGATGGAAGATTCCAAGGAGATATTCTGAGCATGTCATCTGCTCTCTCTCGTTTTTTCGCTTCAGCAAAAGCTCAAAAAGCGCTTCTTCTGTAAAATCCGGCAGAAAATCGATCTTTACCTTTGCTTCCTGCTTTAAGTACAACGATCTGGCAATATAACGGCTGATCTGGAAAACCGGTATTCCGGAAATACCGTAAGCGGTAAGCTGTAATTCTCCACGGTCAGAAGCTGCAGGTTTTCCGCTGCATATTGCAGTTACCACAGCGTCGGTACGGACACCTGCTGCCTTGGCAAATGGATGGTTCTTAACTTTTAACTGAACCAGAGCAGGTACGACCGGAACCATTGTATGGCCCAGATTCTTTGCAAGCGAATAACCACTTCCGTCTGATCCGAGTTTGGAATTTGCTTTTCCACCGCAGGCAAGAATTACGACATCGGCCTTTTGCTTATACTGCTCTGTTCTGACTGTAAAACCATGAGATACTGGAACGATATCAGTCACAGGCGCATCTGCAGATATTTTTACATGCAGACGTTCCAGTTCTAATTTTAATAATTCCAGAACCGTGGAGGCCTGATCAGAATATGGATAGACATAATTCCCCCGCGCTTTGGTCAGGAGTCCAAGGGATGTGAAAAAAGCAATGGTATCTTCATAGCCAAATTTTTGTAATATTTCTTCTACAACCGGAGGATTGTCACTGCGGAAATAAGACGCATTCATGTCTTTGTTCGTCAGATTGCATCTGCCGTTTCCGGTTGCAAGAATTTTCTTTCCTACGGTATCCTTTTTTTCGTATATTGTGATCTGCGCCTGCGGGTTCGTTCTTGCGGCTGCAATTGCAGCTACAAGACCAGAAGCACCGCCGCCAATGACTGCTATTTTCTTCATATCTAATTCTCTTCCAAGTGTTGCGTTATTACATCCTTTATTATATTGTGAGGTTAGAGTGTTACAATTCCGGCACGTACCAGATATTCCAGTGACATCAGAATTCCAAGCTTGGCATGTGGCCAGGTGAGTCCGCCCTGGAAATATACGGCATATGGCGGTTTGATTGGTCCGTCTGCACTTAACTCGATGGATGATCCCTGAACAAATGCACCTGCTGCCATGATTACATCCGAATCATATCCCGGCATCGGCCAAGGTTCCGGAGTTACATAGGAATCAACCGGTGCGGCTGCCTGAATACCCTTACAGAACTCGATGACACCTTCCGGAATTCCGAATTCTACAGCCTGGATGATGTCGTGCCGGCTCTCTATTCTGTTTGGAATTACAGGGAAGCCCAGTTTTTCATAAATATTAGCTGCGAAGATCGCACCTTTTAACGCAGAAGCTGCTACGGTTGGTGCAAGGAACAATCCCTGGTAAAAATCTTTCATTACTCCGAGAGAGGCACCGACCTCTCGTCCAAGTCCCGGAGAAGTCAGGCGGTATCCGCATGCATCGATCAGGTCTTCGCGACCTGCGATATATCCGCCGATCGGGGCAAGCCCGCCGCCCGGATTCTTGATCAGTGAACCAACCGTCATATCTGCGCCGACATCGCTTGGTTCAATTGTCTCAACGAATTCTCCGTAGCAGTTGTCTACCATACAGATCAGATCCGGTTTGATCTCTTTGACAAATGCGATCAGTTCGCCGATCTGCTTTACCGAAAAGCTTGGTCTTGTCTGATAACCTTTGGAACGCTGGATCGCAACCATCTTTGTCTTATCCGTGATTGCTTTTTTTATGTTTTCATAATCAAAGGTTCCGTCTTCCAGAAGATCTACCTGCGAATAAGTAATACCATATTCCGCAAGGGATCCATTTGACGGACGGATTCCGATGACTTCTTCCAGTGTATCGTACGGCTTTCCGGCAGGCGCCAGAAGTTCATCGCCGGGTCTTAAATTTGCTGCCAGAGCCAGTGCCAGTGCATGGGTTCCACAAGTAATCTGCGGACGTACCAGTGCACTTTCTGTATGGAAAATTGATGCATATACTTTTTCGAGAGTATCTCTTCCCTGATCATCATAGCCATAACCACTGGCATAATTAAAGCATCCGGCACTGACACGGTTGTCCTGCATTGCCTTTACCACTTTCAACTGATTGTATTCAGCAATTTCGTCAATCTTTTCAAAACGTTCTTTCAGATCTTTTTCTATTGTATTTCCAAACGAAAGGACTGTTTCACGGATGCCCATTTCGTTATAAATTGTGTTGATTGGTGTCATAATCTATATTTATCCTTCTTTCTGATTTTCTTCTTTCGGGTTAGTGCATAAGTGTTCGCGGAGAAATCATCGGACTTCCAGCAGCTTAAAACGCAGGGATTCACACATTGCATCAAATGTTGGATTGATGGACGGGATCTGTTTCAGGACCGCTTCTGCCTCACGGTACCTTTCCATGTCGTATAAAAGGGATGCTTTGTTAAGATCGAACATCGCCTGTTCCCCTTCATATTTGATCATCGGTTCCAGGCCGAGCAGCTCGCGGTAAGCAAATGCCGTGTCCTGGCTGCGGGAATAGATTTCCATCAGTTCGTTCATTTTTCTTAAAAATTTGGATTTTCCTCTTAACTTTTTCTTCAGCATATTCTTCCCTCCAGATGTGAGATCATTACCTTCAGAATCTTTTCTTCATCATAATCATACGCTTCTTTCTGGATCCATGTCACCTGACGTTCACGCCGGAACCAGGTAAGCTGCCGCTTGGCAAAATGCCTGGTATCGCGTTTGATGGTGTAAATTGCTGTGTCCAGATCGTATTCTCCGTCGAGGTATGCCAGGATCTCCTTGTAACCGAGCCCCTGCATGGAAACCATCTCTTTTGTACAGCCCAGTTCCTTCAGATGCTGTACCTCGTCAACGAGCCCGTCTTCTATCATCTGATCTACGCGTCTGTCAATTCTTTCGTACAATTTTTCCCTTGGTGCATTCAGAACAAAATATGCGAATTCATATGGAGACTCTTTCTGACGTTCCTCTTCGTTATGCTCCGACATCTTCTGTCCGGTCTGACGATAATATTCCAGTGCACGGATCACGCGTTTTATATTATTGGCGTGGATATCTTCAGCAGATTTTGGGTCAATTTCCCGCAGCATATCATGCAGATATTCAGCTCCTTTTTCTTTTGCCAGACATTCCAGTTCTTTCCGGTAACTATCATCCTGCGGGGTACTGGTAAAATCAATATCATATAGCAGTGCCTGGATATAGAATCCGGTTCCGCCGACAACGATTGGGATGTGTCCGTTGGCATAGATCTGTTCCATTGCTTTTTTTGCCATCTGCTGGAAACGGACGACGTGGAATTCATCCCATGGCTTCAATTCATCTACCAGATAATGCGGAACCCCCTGCATTTCTTCCGGGCGAATCTTCGCAGAACCGATATCCATATATTCATATACCTGCATGGAATCAGCAGAAATGATCTCCCCACCGATTGCTTTCGCGAGTCCGATGGAAGCTTTTGTCTTTCCGACAGCCGTAGGCCCTGTTAGTACTACTAATGGTTTCTTCTTCATTTTATACAATCCTCTTGAATTTCTTTTCCAGTTCTCTCTTTGTCATTGCAATAATGGTCGGTCTGCCATGTGGGCAATGATACGGGTTGTCCAATGACAACAGTTCACCGATCAGCGCATCGACTTCCTGTACCGACAGTTTCATATTGCCCTTTACGGCAGCCTTGCATGACATCGAAGCAATCTTTTCATCGATGAGATCCGGAGACTGATTTCTGGTAATCTCATCCGAAAGACTGTCCAGCATCTGGATCAGCAGTTCTTTCTTCGCAATACTGAACAGATTATCCGGTACGGCGCGGACTGCATAAGAATCCTGGCCGAACTCTTCAATCTCGAATCCGATCCTTGTAAACTGATCCATGTAGGTGTTCAGAAGTTCTGCTTCCTGCATGCTTAAGTTCAGTACGATCGGAGGACTGATCATCTGAGAGGTGAATTCTCTGGTTTTCATGGATTTTAAAGTCTTTTCATACAGAACACGTTCGTGTGCCGCATGCTGGTCGATAATGTACAGGCTGTTATCATATTCTACCAGCCAGTAGGTTTCGAACACCTGACCGACAACTTTATATTTCTGCATGGCCTCTCTGGTAAGCAGATGATCTTCAAAAAGTTCCATCTGTTTCGGTGATTCCGTAAGAGAGGGTTCTGATTTTGGCGGTTCGTCCGCATTCATCGACATTGTTATTTGCGATTTGTTGGAAGCATTCTGCATATAAGGTGTTTTTCCTTCTGCCATGCTCGAAGATGTTGAAACAGAAGAAAACGTCTGCCTTTCTGATGAGTTCTCCGATGCAGCATAGGCAGAAGGATGTTCCAAAGTTTTTGGAATCTGTTGTGTCGATGTCAGCTGCGGTTTCACATCTGCTTTTGCCGAAATATTTTCTGTCGTATTTATTGCCTGCTTTGTTGCAATCTTTTCTTTTCTCTTCTTCTCTTCATACTCTGCCAGAACCCGTTCTTTCATTCTGGACATGAAGTATTCCAGATCACGCTCCTGCGGAGGCGGCACAACTGCTTTTTTCTGCTGCGGTATCTGTGATGCAGATGTCACACCACCAGTCATTCCTGATATTGCTGCTCTGGCTGCCGCCGGAGTCTGAGGAGCAGATCCCGACTTTGTTTTTGGTGCATACACTGTTGCCGGTGTATTGGAGACAACCGGCTTTGGTTCCGGCATCTCCACATGCGGGATCAGTTCTTTCTCATGAAGACCCTGATCAACCGCCGAATAAATGGCGTTGTATACTTCCTGCTGATTGTTAAAACGCAGTTCCATCTTGGTCGGATGTACATTAACGTCTACATGTTCTCCATCAATCTCCATATGCAGTACGACAAACGGATACTTGTGCTGCATGGTAAAATCTTTATAAGCATCTTCAATAGCTCTGGAAATGATGTTATTCTTAGCATATCTGCCATTGACATAATAATTTTCAAAATTGCGGTTTCCTCTGGAAATGATCGGTTTTCCTAAAAATCCTGTGATTTTGAGCCCCGGTGCATCATATTCCGCTTTCAGAAGATTTGCTGCGATCTCACGTCCGTAGATGTGATAGATGACATCTTTCAGCTTTCCGTTGCCGGACGTATGTAATTTTGACTGTCCGTTATTGATAAACTGAAACGAAATATGCGGATGGGAAAGTGCAAGTCTCGTCATCAGGTCTCCGACATGGCTTGCCTCCGTCATCGGTGTCTTCAGGAACTTCCTTCTGGCAGGGGTATTATAAAACAACTGCCGTATGATAAAGGTGGTCCCGTCCGGAGCACCGGTATCTTCCAGATCCTCTTCTTTTCCGCCTGCGATACGGTATAACGTTCCAAACGTCTGATCTTTCGTTTTGGTGATCAGCTCTACCTGCGCAACCGCCGAGATACTGGACAGTGCTTCACCGCGAAATCCCAGTGAACCGATGTGGACCAGATCATCGACAGAGCGTATCTTACTTGTCGAATGCCGCAGGAATGCGGAGCGCACATCTTCCCGGTCGATCCCGCAGCCGTTATCCGTAATACGCATAAAGGAAATGCCGCCTTCTTTGATCTCTACGACAATCGCCGTAGCACCGGCATCAATGGCATTTTCCACCAGCTCTTTTACGACAGAAGCCGGACGTTCAATCACCTCTCCTGCCGCGATCTTATCAATTGTAATCGGGTCTAACACCTGAATTTTACTCATCGTTTACCACCTGTTTTTCAGCTTGTTCTGAAGCTGGTATAATGTATTTAATGCATCAATCGGAGTCAGATTGGCAAGGTCCAGTTCTTTGATCTCCTTGATGACATCGTCGTCTTTTACGGTATCAAAAAGTGACATCTGTGCCAGATCTACCTCATCAAAATGCTTTGCCTTTGGCTTTGAGGACTCCTGACCCTGTACTTCGATATCTTTGATCTTTCCGGTTACATCTGCCTGTACCAGCTCTTCTACAATCTCTTTTGCCCTGTCCGTAACCGACTGTGGAACACCTGCAAGTCTAGCAACCTGGATGCCGTAACTCTTGTCTGCACCGCCCTTTACGATCTTACGTAGGAAAATGATATCATCGCCCTTTTCTTTTACGGCGATACAGTAGTTATTGACATTTTCAATCTTTCCTTCTAGTTCGGTCAGTTCGTGATAGTGCGTTGCAAATAAAGTCTTTGCTCCTAATAATTTGCTGTTGCTGATATATTCGATCACTGCCCAGGCAATACTCAGCCCGTCAAAGGTACTGGTACCACGGCCGATCTCATCCAGAATCAGAAGGCTCTTATTCGTTGCATTACGGAGAATATTGGCAACCTCTGTCATCTCTACCATGAAGGTGCTCTGCCCACTTGCAAGGTCGTCTGACGCACCTACACGGGTAAAGATACGGTCTACCACACCGATATTCGCCGAAGAAGCCGGAACAAACGAACCAATCTGTGCCATCAGGACAATCAGGGCAGTCTGTCTCATGTAAGTCGATTTACCGGCCATGTTCGGTCCCGTAATAATGGAAATGCGGTCTTTTTTGTCATTGAGATATGTATCGTTACAGATGAACATGTCATTGGAGATCATCTTTTCTACAACCGGATGTCGTCCGTCCTTGATATCAATGAGGCCTTTATCGTTCATCTTTGGTCTGACATAATTATTCTGCTCTGCAACCAGTGCAAGAGAGGCAAATGCATCTAACTTTGCAATGGCTTTCGCTGTCTTCTGGATGCGGACAACTTCTTTGCCGATGGTATCCCTCACTTCGGAGTAAAGCTGATACTCAAGTGCATACAGCTTATCTTCCGCACCAAGGATCGTATCTTCCAGTTCTTTTAATTCCGGGATGATATAACGCTCTGCATTGGCAAGTGTCTGCTTTCTTGTGTAATAATCCGGTACCAGATCCTTGAAAGAATTGGTAACCTCCAGATAATAGCCAAATACTTTGTTATACTTGATACGTAGATTTTTAATTCCCGTCTTTTCACGTTCGTCTGCTTCCAGCTTTGCAAGCCAGTCTTTTCCGTCGGATTTGGCATTACGGAGCTTATCTACTTCTGCATTGTAACCATCTTTGATGATGCCGCCTTCTTTCATTGCGATCGGCGGATCTTCTTTGATCGAATCACTGACCAGCTTACACAGATCTTCGAGTGTATCCAGTTCTTCATTCAGTTCTTTTAAAAGCGGTGTCTGCATATCGCTTAAGATGCATTTGATATGTGGAAGCATCGCAAGGGAGGTCTGGAATGCGATCAGGTCTCTTGGGTTCGCAGACTGATATGTGATCCGGCACACCAGTCGTTCCAGATCGTAAACTGGTGAAAGGTATTCACGGATTTCCTCTCTGGAAATCGCATTTTTCATCAGTTCGTCTACAGCATCGAGTCGTTTCTCAATCGCATTTTTATCGATCAGCGGCTGCTCGATATATTTACGCAGGGTTCTGGCTCCCATGGCGGTCTTCGTCTTATCCAGCACCCACAGAAGGGAACCTCTTTTCTGCTTGTCACGCAGTGTCTCACACAGTTCCAGATTCCGTCTGGTCGAGCTGTCCAGAAGCATGTACTTTCCGGATGCATAGATCGTCAGATGGGAAATGTGTGATAAGTCCCGTTTCTGCGTCTCTACCAGATACTGCATAAGCGCACCGGCTGCGATCACACCACAGTCATAATCGGTAAGTCCCAGCCCTTCGATCGTGCCGGCATGGAAATGCTCTTTTAAGACACGTTCACAGATCGCATCGTCAAAATACCAGGCATCCAGAGAATATACGGTGATTCCAAGCTTTTCTTTTAATAACTCAAAATCCATGCCGCTCATGTAAAATGCCTCATTACAGATCAACTCCGACGGCATGAACTTGTAGATCTCATCAAATAATTTCTCGGAATTCTCAATCTCGGTTACCATGTACTCGCCGGTCGACACATCGGCAACGGATACACCGTAATGATCCGATGCGTAGGCGATACACATGATATAATTATTTTTTGTCTCGTCCAGTGCCTGGGTATCCAGATTGGTTCCTGGCGTTACGATTCTTACAACATCTCTTTTTACAATTCCTTTTGCAGTTGCTGGATCTTCCAGCTGTTCACAGATGGCTACTTTATAACCTTTGGATACCAGTCTGTTCAGATATCCGTCCACTGCGTGATACGGGACGCCGCACATTGGCGCACGCTCTTTCAGTCCGCAGTTCTTTCCGGTTAATGTAATCTCCAGTTCTTTGGATGCAGTCAGTGCATCGTCAAAGAACATTTCATAAAAGTCTCCCAATCTATAAAAGAGGATGCAGTCCGGATATTCTTTTTTCGTCTGCATATACTGCTGCATCATTGGTGTTAATTCTGCCACTTTTCTTCTCCTCTTATCATTTGATTTTTACATTTCATTATAGCATTTATATTTTAAATTTAAAAGGATAGATTTTCTCACAAACTGAGGCTTTTCTTCTCCGTACAGAAGATACAGGATATTTGCACTTAAGTAGATCCCTACTGCACAGAGACATGCAAACAGCATCATGAACGGCAGACAGATCTGCCCGAACAACTGAAACGGCATACGGCTGTAATCCCATACATGAAGCGCAAACCATTTATTTACAATAATTCCTGTGATAAATTCCGATGCAGTCACAAAGATGCTGCAGCGGAATACCTGCAGGAGAAAATCATCCTGCCAGTGCACCTGCTGGCCCTGATAAGTAAAAAACATCATACAGATCCCGCCCAGCACGAACATGGACCAGTGGGAAAAGCCGCGGAAGATAACTTCCAGCGAATAATAGATCCATCCTCCGATTCCCCATAAAAATAAATACTCACTGATTTTTTTCATACAAAAACGCCCTCACTATCTTATTGATATTACATAGTTTGAGCGTTTTTATGGTTAATTATAATACATTTATTCTGCCAGTTCTCCCAGATAATAGAAACCTTTGCATTCGGTCAGTCTGACATCTGCCAGTCGTCCGATCATTCCCTTATCTCCTTTGATATGTACCAGCAGGTTATTGCTTAAGCGTCCGGTCACCATGGACGGATCATGTTCGCTTACGGATTCGATCAGGGCGGTCTGAACGGTTCCTTCATGTACAGAGCATACTTCTGCTGCAATCTCATGGACTTCTTTCAGCAGTCTGTCAAAACGGTTCTTGACCACATCTTCCGGCACCTGGTCTTCCATCACAGCGGCAGGTGTTCCGGTACGTTTGGAATAGATGAAGGTAAATGCGCTGTCGTAGCGTACTTTTCTTACGATATCCATTGTCTCTTCGAAATCTTCCTCTGTCTCGCCAGGGAAACCAACGATAATATCAGTCGTAAGAGAAATCTCCGGTACTTTCGCGCGGATTTTTTCTACCAGTTCCAGGTATTGTTCTTTCGTATAATGGCGGTTCATCTTCTTTAAGATCTTGCTGCTTCCGGACTGTACCGGCAGATGCAGGTGTTTACAGATCTTCTTTGATTTGCTCATTACTTCGATCAGTTCATCGGATAAGTCCTTCGGATGAGACGTCATGAAACGGATACGTTCCAGACCTTCAATCTGTTCGATTTTTTCCAGAAGCTGGGCAAATGTAATTGGCTGCTCCAGATTCTTGCCATAAGAATTCACATTCTGACCAAGCAACATGACTTCGACTACGCCGTCTGCAACAAGCTGGCGGATCTCCGATACGATTGCCTTCGGATCACGGCTTCTTTCACGTCCACGTACATATGGAACGATACAATAACTGCAGAAGTTGTTACATCCGAACATGATGTTGACTCCGGATTTGAAGGAGTATTTACGGTCATTCGGAAGATTTTCAACAATCTTGTCGGTATCTTTCCAGATATCGATGACCATACGCTGTGATTCGAATCTTGTCACGATCAGCTCGGCAAATTTGAAAATATTATGTGTTCCGAAGATAATATCTACATAGCGGTAACTTGTCTTTAACTTTTCTACGACCTCCGGTTCCTGCATCATGCAGCCGCAAAGACCGATCATCATGTGCGGATTTTTCTTCTTTCTCGGTTTTAACTGTCCAAGACGTCCGTAGACACGCATATTTGCGTTCTCTCTTACCGTACAGGTGTTGAAGATGATAAAGTCAGCTTCATCTTCGGACGCTTCCACATAACCAATCTTTTCCAGGATTCCGCAGAGTTTTTCGGAATCGCGGGCGTTCATCTGACAGCCAAAGGTGGTAACACAGAATGTCAACGGACGTCCCAGTTTCTCAGACTCGCGCTGTACATAAGCTTTTGCCTTTTCGATAAAATAATACTGGCGTGCAGTATCATCCGCAGGCGGTTCTTTTGTGATATCTATATCGTAATTCATGTTATTAAGCATTCTTTTTGCTCCTTTGTATTATTCATTTATTAGACAAACTGTTGTGTAGTTTCATCATATTCGTAATCGATTACCTTTAAAGCACTTACGATTTCTTCTTTATCAACATTCATATCGTCGCATAAAGTATCCAGGCTGTGATAATAGTCCCTCAGCTTTGTATTGACTACACTGAGTAACAGCATGGGATCTTTCGGTAATCCGTTTGCCATTTTTGCTCACTCCTTTAAGTATATTCTGGTTTTACTTATCTTTATTTTTATCCGGAGTCCAGATTTTATCCGAATTTATAAAAAGTCCTCATTTACTTCAATTGGATAGACTTGTTTTTCCGTAATAACTTTCTCCGGTTTTATATCGTGTTCCTCAAAAGGAAGCTCTCGGTACATCTGCAGTTCAAAGGCAATGGCAATGGCATGTAGATCCGGATGCTTTTCCAGATATTTATCATAAAAGCCGCCGCCGTATCCGATCCGGTGGCAGTTTTCGTCAAAAGCAACCCCCGGCATGATCAGAAGTCCATCATTTCCATCGGCTTTATGATCTCCCGTCGGTTCCAGAATACCATACGCCCCCGGCTGCAGGTCATCCTTGCTTTCCACCAGATAAAAATTCATCTCGCTGCCTTCAACTCTTGGAAACCATACACTTTTTCCAAGTTTCCAGGCTTCTTCCATGATCGCAGAAGTTCCTGCTTCGCCGTTATAATTCGCATAACAGTAGATATCGGTTTCTTCTAAAAAACGTGGATGACTGATAATCTTTTCTGTGATAGCATTGGTCGCCTGTTGCCACACAAGCGGGTCCATCTCTTTTCTGAGCCGGATGATCTTATGTCTAATTTCCTTTTTTGTTTCCAAATTTCTCACCTAAATTCGTAATACTTCCGTCTTTTTCCTTTATGGAAATGTTATTTAACTGTCCGCGCAGATTTCTTTTGAAAGAATCAATGTATTCTTTTCTTAAGATCTGCTGCTCTTTTAATTCCTCCGATGTCAGGCCTTCCGCTTTTGATTTGTGATATAATTCATTGATTCTTGCTACTTTTTTATCGTCCATTATCTTTTGTCCTTTCTTGAGATGCAGGAATCGCACTCATAGTTCTATATTTATAAGAATTTGCTGTTATTTTCAAATCTATATTTCTATATTAAAATCTAACTTGAATAATTTTCGAGAAAACCATACAGCGCCTCTGATGTTTCTACGTATTTTCCATTTTTGATTTCTTTCTGGAGTGTCTCAGGAAGACCGTCTAATGGAATATCAGTGTATTCATATACCGTTTTTTTATCGTTCAGATATACAACTACATAGCCGTTCAGGGCTTTCAGATAGTAACAGTCTTCTTTTAACGCCTGTCCGTCCGCAGCGACCGAAAAATCCCCTTTTTCTGCCTGCTCTTCTGCTTTTATTTTTGCCTGAATTTCACGTTTCCCCTTATTTAAACTAAGCTGATAGGCACAGGTAATTCCAAATACAACAAGGATCAGAAACAGTAAAAAGCCAATACCATACTTATTTTTCATAATGATGACTCCTTTTTTTTTGAGTACAGTATTCGCTTAATACATTGTATTTATACAATTTTCCTTAATGTTTTTTCAATCAGAAGACCTTCCCGTTCCGGATAATCGTACTTTTCACTTTCTCTGATACATGCACATACAAACGCATGTGAAGCTTGGACACTTTCCAGAAGAGAATTGCCCTGCAGAAGCTTTGCGAGGAACATTCCGTCAAATGCATCTCCGGCTCCGTGGAATTCTTTTAAGACTTCGCCGTTTCCAATATAAAGAAATGCGTCATCTTCGTATAACACGATGCCCTTTTTGCAGTCATCTTTCGGGACACTGGTGACGATCATGTTTTTTGCGCCCAGTTTACGAAGTTCTTCACACAGATGGAGAACATTTCTGTGATTACCGGTGATCTGATATTCTTTCCCGGCGAGCAGATACATTTCGGTCAGGTTCGGAAGGATCACATCAGCATATGGAAGCATTTTACGCATTGCTTTGCCATAGGATTCGTCAAAATTCGTGTAATAGGTTCCGTGATCTCCCATAATCGGATCCAGAATAACTTTCGTTTCCGGGAACTGATCGATGAAATAGATCACTGCGTCGATCACATCTGTATTTCCCAGATATCCGACGAAAATTGCATCGAATGTAATATGTTCTTTCTTGTAGTGATCTGCACATGCACGGATATAATCTCCCGGCACATGATAGACTGCCGGCGAGCCATAGCCGCCGGTATGCGTCGATAACAGTACTGTCGGAACCGGGCACGCCTCGATTCCCATCATGCTTAAGATCGGTGTCATATTCATCATGGCTGCCTTGCCGACACCACAGATATCGTGTAATAGTGCAATCTTTTTTACTGGTCTCATTCTTACCTGTATTCCCCTCTTATCAAATGTAGTCTGCGGCATATTGTCACAAGGGTTGCTCCTTTTGGCATGCCAAGTAATTCTTCTTCTGTAATTCCGCCAAGTGCAACAATGGACACACCATATGCAGCAACTGCTGCCAGAAGTGCAATGATCGTTGCGATATACGGTCCTGCAAACAGTTCAAAGATCAGATGAATCACAATCGCGATCACACCCATGATCAGAGAAGCAAGCGCAGGGATTAAGAATGTTTTCTTTTTCTCCTGTACATAGCCAATTCTGTCGCGGAGTGCTTTTGCGTTCAGGACACAGATCGCACCTGAGAAAATGATCTTACTCAATACAACGGCATAGATGTTCCATTTCAGCACTACCAGCATCAGGAATAATGTTACGATATGGATCACCAGTGAAATCGCTGCATTTTTTACCGGTGTCATCATATCATCCAGCCCCTGTAATACAGAGTTGGTCACGGTTGACAGACAGAAGAATACAACCGAAAGCGCCCCCATCTGAAGCATCAGTGCGGCTGTCGTATTATCCTGTGTGAAATATAATAAATTCAGGATCGGTTTTGCCAGCGTGATAAAACCAACTGCACACGGAATCGCGATCACCATGTTAAAACGGCTTACGGTATTAATCTTGTTATGTACCTGTTTACGATTACCGGTCTGTACGGTAGCAACCAGGCTTGGAACCAGTGATGCTGCCAGAGCACTGGAGATAGAGAGCGGTACATTGATCATCGTACTGTACTGCCCCTGGAAGATTCCAAGAAGACTTGCGTATTCTTTTTTGCTGAATCCCTGAGCTGCCATAACGTTGTTAAAAAGTGCGGTATCCACAAAATCACTGATATTATATACCGTCGCACTTAAGATGACCGGTGCGATGGTTACAAACAATACTTTATAGACAGTCTTATAGCTTTCTTTCTTTTTGGAATGGTCACGTCTCATTTTCTTCTTGAATATTTTGTGATATGCAAGGAAAATGAATCCGACAAATATCAATGCGCTCAGTGCACCAAGAACGGTTCCGAGTGTTCCACCTGCTGCCGCATAGGCAGGTCCGAAGGATTTGTCACCTCTGGTCTTTCCGACGGCTCTTCCGGCATTGAATAATACATATGCCCCAGCGATCGATACAACCGCATTTACGATCTGTTCGATTACCTGTGAGATTGCTGTCGGGATCATAGATCCCATTCCCTGGAAGAATCCACGTAATACACCAAGCAGTGCTACGATCAGGATACATGGTGCCAGGACGCGCAGTGCATAGGCACTCATGTCCAGATGCATAATTGTTGTTGCAATAAAATCTGCTCCGAAAAATACCAAAAGGGATACAATTCCACCGGCAAGAAGCGCAAATGTCATAGCCCCTCTGAAGATTTTATTCGCATTCTTATATTCACCGACCGCTACTCTTGCCGATACCAGTTTGGATACAGCTAACGGCAGACTGTAAGAAGTCAGCATCAGTGCAACCGAATAGATTGAAAATGCAACCGAATAATATCCATTTCCTTCCGTTCCGATGATATTCAGAAGCGGGATACGGTAAAATGCTCCGATCAGCTTTGTGATAACTCCCGCAATCGCAAGGATCGATCCTTGTATCAGGAAATTCTTCTCATTTTTTTTATGTTGTTCCGACATACAGCTTTAACTCCATCATTTTGTAAAAATTTATTAAGATCAATGATTATCTCAGAATATCCAGGCGTTCCATGATCTCACGCTGCTTCTGCTCCATCACCTGGCGTTCTTCCTCTTCCATATGGTCATAACCTGTTAAGTGTAACACAGAATGGGCAATAAGAAAAGCATATTCTCTCTTTGGACTGTGCCCGTATTCTTCTGCCTGCGATAGAACCTTCTCTTTTGAGATCACGATGTCTCCAAGCGTCAGTTCGCCGCTTTCCGGATCAAAACAGTCTTCCTGCTCTTCCAGAAAATCAAATGTCCCCGGTTTCGGATAGTCGATCATCGGAAAAGACAGTACATCGGTTGCCCGGTCGATCCCTCTGAATTCTTTGTTCATTTCATGGATCTGTGCATTTTCTGTCAGAAGCAGGTTTACTTCTGCTTCATAAGGACAGCCCACATAATCCAGTGCTGCTTCTACTACTTCCTTTGCAAGTGATTCACATTCCAGAGGAAGCTTTATTTCACCCTCTTCTTCAAAATATAATGTCATGATCTTCGCCTCTTATCTTTTCCTTTGTATTTTGCATCATTGCCGCGGCGGTTCTCGTGTTTACTTTCGTAATCTTCATATGCTTTTACGATCTGCTGTACCAGTGGATGACGTACCACGTCTTTGCTGGTAAGATGGCAGATACTGATATCTTCGATATCTTTTACAACTCTTGTTGCCACATCAAGACCGGACACCTGACCGGCTGGAAGGTCTTTTTGCGTTGCATCACCGGTGATCACGACTTTTGAACCGAAACCGATTCGGGTAAGGAACATCTTCATCTGTGCAGGTGTTGTGTTCTGCGCCTCATCCAGAATGATGAAGGCATTATCTAGTGTACGTCCACGCATATAAGCAAGCGGCGCAACTTCGATCAGACCTTTTTCCGAATTCTTCATAAAGCTTTCTGCCCCCATGATCTGATATAGTGCATCATAGAGTGGACGCAAATATGGATCGATCTTACTCTGGAGATCTCCCGGAAGGAATCCGAGCTTCTCTCCAGCTTCGATTGCCGGACGTGTCAGGATGATGCGTCCTACTTCATTATTCTTAAATGCGGTGATCGCCATTGCCATCGCAAGGTAAGTCTTACCGGTACCGGCAGGACCGAGTCCGAATACGATCATCTGTTTGCGGATCGCATCTACATATTTCTTCTGTCCGAGTGTCTTTGGTTTGATTGGCTTGCCTTGTAAGGTATGACAGATAATATCTTTGTCAATCTCAAGTACGTTTTCTTCACTGTCTTCCATAACAAGTGCCAGCGTATAATCTACATTCTGTTCCTGAATCGTATTGCCTCGTTTGGAAAGCTCCACAAGCTGATCCAGAACTTTTTTTGCCTTTTCTACCTTCAAAGCATCTCCCATGATCTTGACACTTTCCCCTCTTGCGATCAGTGTCACATGAAGAGTGCGTTCTATTTTCTTTGCATATGCATCGAACTGCCCGAACACATTGACTTCGTGTTCTGCAGGTATATCGATGACTGTCTCCATTAATCCCATGCATTAATCTCCATTCTTTGTGTCGTCTTCTGCGGTATGTTCCGGCAGAAGCGGTGTGGACGGAACCTGCTTTCCGACGGAACATCTGATCCTTAGTGTTCCTTTTACAGAGTACCTCTCAGACCCTGTGTATATTTTAACATCATTCTGGATAATTTCTACCCCTTTTTTCTGCATTTCTTTACAGTAATTCTGAAAATCTGCGGATAATATCTTTTGGATCTGCGCTTTTGTATAATTTTTCTGTTTTTTCTGATAGGGAGTTACCGTGATTTTTTCGAATGTCAGAGAAGCTATGTCCGCCGGCATGAGCTTTCGCTGGGTGATGTGTTTTTCGAAATATGGATAGGTATTTTTTACGGAACCGACCCGGAAGACATATCTTCCAATCCGGACCGCATATTCTTTTTTCTGGATAAAATGATATCTTGATTGGTAGTATTTTTTTTCAAGATAACTTTTTGAGAGCGTCTTTTGATAGACAATACTTGTTTCTCCGGATATGTCTGCATCGGATCTGCAGGGAGTATATCCGGTAATTTCTTTTTCATCATTGCAGATGGGAATCTGTCCCGATACCAGAAGATCACCTTTTTTTACCTGGGTCCCTTTTTTCACCTGGGCGATGCCGGACCGTGTAGTAATACTGGTAATGGTACAGTCGGTGTTGGCAATAATGTCTGTAGACTGATCATTTGTTGTAGATGTATTATTATCTGCAACTGTATTGTCTTTATCGGAATCAGTTGTTTGCGGAATGTTTTCAAGACCGTCTTCATTTTCTTTTATCTGGATCACCAGCCGGCATCCGTCTATGGAGGCAGATACCCATATGATCCCATCGTAGGTGCGTCTCAAATCCCGGACGATCTTCTGACAGTCTACATCCGATTTTTTCATGCCGTCTTTGATCTGTTCGGATGCAAGAAATTTCTTTAAGGCATCATCGGTATACGAAAGGTTCCCCCGGATATCAATTCCCCAGATATAGCGTGTCATAAACAGAACCAGACTGATGCAGAGAAAGAATCCGGCAAGCAGTATATGCCGTTTCCGGTAGCTGTGTAAAAGAAAAGGAAGACCACTGCGGCGGATGATGCACACCTTCGTACCGGTCTTCCTTACAATTTCTTTCAGTCTGCGGAATCCATTAATGGAAAGATTCATCTCGTATGATCCACAGACACGTTTCAAATCCCATATATAAATGTTCTTATAACGACAGGCATTCAGAAAACGTTCGGGAGAATATCCCGTCACACGTATCCGAACATAGCCTTTCAGATACCAGATCAACTGTTCAAACACACCGGTCCCTCCTATGGTTGGTATTCTATTGCCCTGATGTGGCCGTGGATCATCATTTCATCATTGGTATAGTAGATAACCTCCAGCTTTTTGCCGGTGATCTTAATCTGTCCGCATCTGGATTGCAGCCGGATGATCTGGTCTGTATATTCGGTCATTCCTCTGTAGTTTTCCACACAGAGTTCATTCGTTCCGGTAATCGTAAGAATCGGGAGTCCCATTGCTACATCTTTTGGGACTCCCGACATCTCCGCCGCTTTTTCTTTCCATTCCTGACGTTTCATAAAAATACCGCGCTGGTAATTTGTATCACTCTATGCGTTCCGGACGGAATATATACCTGACGTTTACTTAAATCTCGTGATATGCCTGTGCATAGAAATATTCCTGTGAATTCAGCGGTGCATGTTCATTTGTTACACGCTGATAGTTTCCGTCTGCACACAGATATCGAGCTTTCTGGTTATCCGCAAGCATGGTATCGAACATATCCTGCAATTTGTTCTGCAGACGTTCATCGTATACCGGCGCGGCAACTTCTACACGTCTTACGGTATTTCTTGTCATAAAATCTGCGGATGCAATATAGTATTTTCTGCGTTCCCGGCTTCCGAATATATAGATTCTCGAATGCTCCAGGAATCTTCCGACAATGCTGATGATATGGATGTTTTCTGTCTTTCCTTCCACACCCGGGATCAGGCAGCAGATTCCACGGACAACCATATCGATCTTCACACCTGCTTCGGAAGCTTCGATCAGTTTATCGATGATCTTCTTATCTGTAAGAGAATTGAGCTTGAATCCGGCATAAGCTTCTTCTCCATTTCTTGCATGTGCGATCTCTTCATCCAGCATGGCAAGCACTTTGTTCTGCAAGCATTTTGGCGCAACCAGAAGATGTTCGCTGTGCTCTACGACTTCTCCCTTTGACAATGCCTGGAATACATTGGAAGCTTCCAGTCCGATCTCTACATTAGCTGTCATAAGAGAAAGGTCGGTGTACAGTCTGGATGTTTTTTCATTATAATTGCCGGTTCCGATCTGTGTAATGTATTCTACCTGACCTCCGTTTTTGCGGGTGATCAGACACAGTTTGGAGTGTACTTTATAACCATCCAGTCCATAGATCACCTGACAGCCGGCATCTTCCAGAAGTCTGGACCAGCCGATATTATTTTCCTCATCAAAACGGGCTCTCAGTTCTACCAGTACGACAACTTCTTTTCCATTCTCGGCTGCTTCGATCAGTGCCTCTACCACTTTGCTCTGCTTCGCCACACGATACAGGGTCATCTTGATGGAGATGACATCCGGATCTTCGGCTGCTTCCGTCAGCAGATGTAAGAACGGACGGATGGATTCGTATGGGTAAGATAATAGTTTGTCTTCTTCCCGGATCTGTTCTATGATACTTTTTCCATCCTGAAACTGATCAGAGCGCTGCGGTGTGCGCTTTGGAAAATATAATTCCGTATGCTTTCTGAGAAGATCCTGGATCTGGAATACAAACGACAGATCCAATGGTGTTGAAGATATGAATACGTGGCTTTCATCCAACTCCAGATATTCACACAATACGGCAATTCCTTTTTTATCGATATCTCTGGAAAGTTCCAGACGGATCGGTGCCAGTTTCTTTCTCTGTTTGATCAGCCCTTCCATGAATTCGCGGTAGTCCAGATCTTCATCGTACAATGCATCTGCATTGATATCCGCATTTCTTGTGATACGGAGTAAAGATTTTGATTTGATCTTATATCCTTTGAATACCGCCGGTGCGAAATGCAGGATCAGTTCTTCGGCGAGCATATAGGTTCCTTGCATTCCCGGAACTGCGATCAGACGTCCGAAGATGTTGCTGGTGCATGGAATAATTCCCAGACGGTCTTTCTTGCCCTTGGAGCCAAGTACTGCTACGGCATAGATTTCTTTATTTCTAAGGAATGGGAATGGCTGTCTTCTTCCTACAACAGTAGGCGAGATCAATGGTGCAATCTCGGATTCAAAATACCGCTCGAGATATGCCGCCCCCTCTTCATCGAGTTCGTTGAAACGTAAAATGCGGATGCCCTGTTCTGCCACACGTTCCATCAGTTCTTCATAGACAGCTTCTTTGCGTTTATTGATCTGTTTTGTGCGTTTTAAGATTGCATCAATCTGCTCCTGTGATGTCATGCCTGTCTTATTTTCACGGATCTTTTTGTCAAGAAGTGTCTGGTCATATAATGATCCCACACGGACCATGAAGAACTCGTCCAGATTGCTCTGATAGATCGATGCAAATGTCAGTCTCTCACATAATGGGACTTCTGGATTTTCCGCTTCTTCCAGTACACGTTCATTGAATTTCAGCCAGGAAAGCTCCCGGTTCATATATATGCTGCTCATAGTGTTTTCTCACCTTTCTCTGTGTATTTTTTACTTTTTTCTTTTCCGAAATATTCATTCCAGTATTCCTAATATAGCATAGCATTCCCCGACTTATATTAGATATATGTTAAATCTATGTTAAATCAGCCCGCCGGGAAAGGCAGGCTGATAAACAGATTATATTTTGGTATATTATTTTAATGTTACATTTAATTTTACCGGCTGATGATCGGTATATTCGAACTGTGTGTCGATATTTTCCACTTGATCGATCTTCAGATTATCCGAAACGATGAAGCCATCCAGTACATATACCTGTGAATCATCATAGTTGCCGCTGTATGGTCCGTTTAACAGGCGGCAGGTCGGTACATTATCGGATACTGCATAAGAAAATCCTTCCGGGATATCTTCTTTTCCGACCTTTCCCGGTACCCAGCTGTCTTTATCGTGGATCGGATAGGTGTCCATTCCGTCAAATGTCTGGTTAAAGTCCCCGCCGGCGATCACATAATTGCCTTTTTCATACTCTTCTTTTAACTTCTTCACCAGAACTTTCCGCTGCGCGATCTTACCTTCTCCACTGTCATAAGCTTCCAGATGGAAATTGATCAGAACCAGTTCTTTGTCACTGCCTTTTATCGGAATTCTTGTTTCCAGCATACAACGCTTCAGGTTACAGGTTTTTACCGGCCATTTGAAAGATTCCGGAAGTGCGATTCTGGAAGCCTCCGATACTTTGTAATCAGAATACGTTACCAGACCGCTTTCAACTTTACCGATCGTCGGAAGCGGGTATGGGACGTATGCGCATTTGAAATTGCATGCAAAGATTCCATCTACCCCCAGTGCTTTTTTGTAGTAATCTTTTTCGTTGATGTGATAAGATCGTTTGGAATCAATGTCTACCTCCTGAAGAAAATAGACATCGGCATCTGCATCGTTCAGAATGCCGGCAATTCCTTTCATATTGTGTTTTACCAGATCTTTCGTCTCCGGCATGACTTTACTTCCGCCGTCCATAAAGAAATCTTCGTCTTTGCTAAGTCCGGCATATCCGGTATTATAGGTCAGGATCGTCATCGAATCTCCTGTAGATATGGACTGTTTTCCACTGGCTGTGTTTAAAGTCTCTATCTGATCCGGACGGTATTCCAGTGCTGTCAGAACCACAACTGCTGCCAGCAGAATCAATACAATTCCAAGTATGATTCCTCCTGTGATTTTCCCCAATTTTTTCATGTTGTACCTCCGTGTTTTTTATCTTTTGGCAGATACCAAAGTAGCATGGTAATTATATCCACCTGATATATTTATCTATTATAACAGTAGTTTTGTAGAAAATCCATTCATAAACCGCGGAAAATACGGACAATTTCACGGTGGTTTTCCTAAGATATCGGTGTTATAATGAGCCATATTATGTAAGGAGGCGATTATCTATGACTACACCACTTCTTGTGTTGATCATATTGGCAATTGTGATTATTGCATCAATCATAACATCTGTTGTCACGTATGTTATTTTATCCGGGAGAAATAAAAGAATCCGCCTGGCAGAACAATACCGCCAGATAGGTATTACAGAACAATATCTGAAGATTCAGGACGAAATCGAGAGGATCATCCGTTTCAAAGATATCAAACTTACAACGGCGTCACCTGTAAAGATGTCAAATTCGGAAGACGGGCAGAATGAAAAAGAAACAGAATCAGGAACATTTGTAAATGACCTCTGGTTCATCGTTCGCGGAAAGGACAGAAAGACATCTGAAAAGCTTCTGGAATACTGGCACTTCATCTGTGAGAATTCTGAATGGAAATGCGTAGAGCGCAAGAAAAAAGGTTAAAAATCAGGAAAACCGACAATCTGTGCCCGGCGGAATCTGCTTCATTCGAAGCGGATTCCGCCGGGCACAGTCTGTCGGTTTTATTTTCTGTATTATTCTGCGTATTTTTATTTTTCGATGGTTTCTTTCTTATAAACTTTCTGCTGTGAAAATCCTCTTCCTCGCACTTCATTTACATTTCCGATGATCATAAATGCATGTGGGTCAATCTCCTGTACCAGCTGGTTCAGGCGCATAAGTTCACGATTGGAAACTACGGTAAGGATCATCGGCTGATCGTTTTTCAGATATCCGGTCTGTGTATAGACCAGTGTCGTTCCACGGTCAAGACGTTCCTGGATCAGACGGTTCAGTTCTTCGTATTTTTCAGTCATGATCTCTACTTTGGTTCTGGTAGATCCCATCAGTAGTACCTTGTCCAGAATGACGGTATAGATCAGTACCAGTAAGATACCGTATACAATCTCTTCTTTGTTGGTGAAGAGCATCTGTGAGATCAGGATTATAAAATCAAATACATACAGCATCACAGATACCGAAAGTCCGAACTTTTTGTTCAGAACCAATGGCGGAATATCCATTCCTCCTGTCGATGCGCCGCAACGTATTACAATTCCGATTCCCATTCCGATCATCAGACCGCCGCAGATTGTTGATAACATCTTATCGTCTGTCATATTCTGAAGTGCCGGTATCTGTTCGAACACACCCAGGATAACCGGGTAATAGAATGTACTGACCAGTGTTGTAAGTGCGAACTTCATTCCAAGAACAGCCGCTCCAAGTAAGAACATCAATGTATTGAATATTAATACAAATGTATGGATCGGGAGCCCGGAATAATGGTGGATTGCAATACCAAGTCCTGTCGTTCCGCCCGTGATCATATCATTTGGCAGAATAAACATGACGATCGCCAGTGCATAAACTGTATTCCCCAATAAGATCATACACAGATTTTTTAAATTCACTTGCTTCATAGTATATCCTCTCCTGACATTTTCATCCTTATTAGTATAAAGGATGATATCTTCTGAAACAAGAATTTTTTATAATATCTTTTATATATCTACAATTGTTTCTATAATATTTTTTAAATTCCGGCATTTTACTTATGATATGGCTCATGACTGATAATCCGGTAGCTTCTGTAGATCTGTTCCAGGAGGATCACCCGCATCAGCTGATGTGGAAATGTCATCTTTGAAAAACTCAGTGCGTAATCCGAGCGTTTCAGCACTTCTTTTCCAAGTCCGATCGAGCCGCCGATGATAAATATAATGTGACTGGTTCCCTGGATTCCAAGCTTGTCAATCTTTTCTGCCAGTTCTTCTGAGGTCAGAAGTTTTCCCTGAATTTCAAGCGTAACGACGTAGGCGTCGTCTTTGACATATTTGAGGATCCGCTCGCCTTCTTTGTCGCGGATGCCATCTTCTACGGTCTCACTTGCATTATCCGGAGTCTTTTCATCTGCCACTTCGATGATCTCCAGCTTACAGTAGCGGCTTAGACGTTTGCTGTATTCTGCGATCGCATCTTTTAAATATTTTTCTTTTATCTTTCCCACTGTGATTAATGTTATCTTCATTCTATTGTTCTTTCTATCTCTGCTTTTTTTATTTTACCTATATATAATTAATAATCTTTTGAAAAACTAATTTCTGCACATCTATTCTGCTAATAATTTTTCTTCCTTAGTGATTAGTGTTCTTCTATTCTGTTATCTGATACATATATAATTCATGTAATGCTCTTGTTGCGCAGATATATTTTGCCTGATTCAACATCGGGTTTCCGGCATCCTGGAACACACCGAATACCTGGTCGAATTCCAGACCTTTTGCAAGATAAAAGGTCGTGACGGTAAGTCCTTTTTTGAATGCGGAACTGTTGCGGTCGATATAATGCACTTCTTCGCCGCGGGCTTTTAATATCTGATATAAGGTGGATGCCTCTTCTTCCGTCATGGTAATAATGGCAGCAGTCTCATACTCGTCTTCTCCAAGTTTGGCTTTTGAAAGGATTTCATCCAGAACTGCATCTTCTGTCCGGAATTGTTCTTCTACCACTTCTTTTCCATGACGTTTTAAGAGTTCTACGTCTTTGACACCAGTCAGTTTTTCGGCATATCTGGCAATTTCCATTGTATTCCGATAACTTTTATTCATCACGATCTTGCGGATCTTCTGATCAAATACGCCCGGAAGGAACTGCAATACATCACGCATCTGTTCATCTAAAGTCTGTGCTTTATCACCGAGAATGGTCATCCGGCATTTGAAGATCTGATTCAGGATCACATACTGCAGATAAGAATAATCCTGCATTTCATCAATGACCAG
>CAKRAT010000008.1 GCA_934295165.1 uncultured Dorea sp.
TCAACCATAACCGTCTCTTTTGTCTCTTCGTTGATCACCAGATAACAATTCGTACCAATCATTCCAACCACGTATTTTTTTATCTTCATACTTTTATCCTGTTGCCCTTTCTATATCAATGATTCCGGAAAGCTGCTGCAATTTCTTCACGATACGCTCCAGTTCTTCACGGCCGTGAACGATGAATCCCATCTCAATTGTTGCTGTTCCTTTCTTGCTGGTACGGACATTCATAGATTTGACATCCACATTTTCTTCTGTGAAAATTCTGGAAATCTCCATCAGAAGTCCCTGCTGGTCATTGGCATACATCTTGATCTCGGCAAGATACTGACCCCCTGATTTTTCTGTCACTTCCGTCTCCCACTCTGCCGGAATCAGTCTTGCGCGTTCCGCTTCGGACAGATGTATCATATTGATACAGTCTGTACGGTGAATGGACAGACCTCTTCCACGGGTAACGAATCCGACAATCTCATCTCCCGGTACCGGATTACAGCATCTGGAAAAACGGACCGCCATATCATCAATCCCCTTGACTACAATACCGCTCTTGGACTTGGCAATATGCACCTTATTCTTTGCAGCCTCAGCCACTCTCTCCAGAACAACTTCATCCGTAATTGCCTGTCTGTGATCTTTTCCATACTCTTCTGCAAGCCGGTTTACTACCTGTCCTTCTTTTAATCCTCCGTGACCGATTGCCGCCAGCACAGATTCCCAGTCTTTGAATCCATATTTTTTCTGCACGATCTCCTGGTACTTCGGCTGAATAATATTGGTAAGATTGATACTCTTTGCCTTGCAGTATGCAGCGATCATATCCTTTCCACGGATGATATTACTTTCTTTGAATTCTTTTTTAAACCACTGGTTGATCTTGTTCTTTGCCTGTGTACTTTTTACAATATTCAGCCAGTCCCTGCTTGGCCCCTTGGAATTCTGTGAAGTCAGGATCTCAATTCGATCCCCGTTCTGAATTTTATAATCGATATTGACCAGTTTTCCGTTCACTCTGGCTCCAACCATCTTATTTCCAACTGCACTATGGATCGCATAAGCAAAGTCGATCGGCGTCGAACCATTCGGCAGGTTCTTGACATCTCCCTGCGGTGTGAAGCAATAGACATCTTCCGCAAACAGATCCAGATCTCCTTTGATCAGGTTGAGGAATTCTCTGTTATCTGACATGTCTCTCTGCCATTCCAGAATCTGACGCAGCCAGCTTAACTTTTCTTCTTCCTGTGCTTCGACGCTCTTCTTTCCGTCATTAGATTCTTTGTATTTCCAGTGTGCCGCAATACCATATTCTGCCGTCTTATGCATCTCTTCTGTACGAATCTGGATCTCAAACGGCTGTCCGACCGAACTCATCAGCGTTGTATGCAGAGACTGATACATATTTGGCTTCGGCATCGCAATATAATCTTTAAAACGTCCCGGAATCGGTGTATACATCTCATGAATCACACCCAATGCCGCATAACAGTCCTTTACAGATTCTACAATGATACGCACTGCAAATAGATCATAGATCTGATCAACCGTCTTATCCTGATTCACCATCTTCTTATAGATACTGAAGAAATGTTTAACCCGTCCATTGACTTCTGCTTTGATGTTCGCATTCTTCATATGTGTCGACACTTCTTCAACGATCTGTTCTACAAACTCTTCCCTCTCCGTCTTTCTTGCATTGATCTGATTCACCAGATCGTAGAATACTTCCGGCTGGGAATACTTGAGTGCCAGGTCATCCAGTTCCGTCTTGATCTTGGATATACCAAGACGCTGCGCGATCGGTGCATAGATGTCCATCGTCTCTTTTGCTTTTTCTTTTTGTTTTGCCGGTGTCATAAACTGCAGAGTACGCATATTATGCAGGCGGTCTGCCAGTTTGATAATGATCACACGGATATCCTTTGCCATGGCAAGGAACATCTTTCTTAAGTTCTCTGCCTGTACCTCCAGCTTATCCGAAGAATAAGAAAGTCTTCCCAGTTTGGTAACACCGTCCACCAGAAGTGCCACTTCTCCTCCGAATTCTTTTCGGATGTCTTCTTCAGTAAACTCTGTATCTTCTACCACATCATGCAGCATACCTGCTGCGATCGTCTCTTTATCCATCTCCAGATCAGCCAGAATAATCGCTACCCATAATGGATGGATGATATAAGGCTCTCCGGATTTCCGCCGCTGATCGCCATGTGCCTTTACTGCCAGCTGATACGCTTTCTCGATCATGGATACATCTGTGGACGGATGATACTTTCGGATACGGGCTATTAACATGTCATATAAGCGGTTCGGATCTTCGTAATCTTCCTGTGACTTTACCGCATGCCCGTCCACAACTTCCAGTCCTTTCGTATGATCTTCCGTCAGTGATTCCGGTGCAATCTTGTTGTCCAGTGATTCATAGGTTGTCTTCTCAGACATATTAACGCCTCCTTCCCTCAATTTCTCTTTATTATTTTCCAGGATATGTGATCACAGCGTCCACGTCATATCCTTCTAATCTGTCTCTTCCTTTTAATCCTGCAAGTTCTATCAGGAATACAGCTTTTACAACTTCTCCTCCAAGGCTTTCAATCATCTTTACCATTGCCTCATTGGTTCCGCCTGTAGCGATCAGGTCATCGATAATAACCACTTTCTGTCCCGGTTTGATCGCATCTTTGTGTATCTCGATCGTAGCCGTACCATACTCCAGTTCATATTCTACAGAAACCGTCTTGCATGGAAGTTTTCCTTTTTTTCTGATTGGGATAAATGGCTTGTGCAGATTATATGCAATCGGCACACCGAAGATAAATCCTCTTGATTCCGGTCCTACAACCACATCAAAATCTACATCCTTTAATTTTTCCTGCATCAGGTCTATTGCCAGATGTAATCCATCTGCATCCTGAAGGATACTTGTTACGTCTCTGAATATAATTCCCGGTTCTGGAAAATCCGGAATACTTCTTACATACTCTTCTATCGGTTTCATGATACTCTCTCCATTTCTGTCTAAAATACAACCTTAAGTATACCATTACTTGTTCTGATTTTCAATCTATGGTTTTAACGGTAATGTGTGATCACAATCTGTGGGGTCTTCTTTCCCATATATTCATTGATACCCGGATAATAAGTGACCGCAATCTTTATATGACCTCCCCTGCCCTGCATGAGCGCATCCACTTCCATACGTCCATACGTTTCTTCCAGATTTTTCAGGAACCTTTCTATATTCTGGAACAGCATGGCCTCTATAACAGTTCCATTTCCATCCTGCGCTTTTATTTTCAGAACATTTCTGTTCTTTCCCAGTATCCTTGTTCCCAGAAGCGTGATACCACGGGCAGCAAATACCGGTTTTGTATTGCCTTTTCCAAACGGTTCCAGCAACTCCAGTTCTTTCACCAGTTCTTCCGTCACGCAGGAAAATGGCATCTCCATATCGATCGTAACTTTTTCTTTCATCTCTTCTTCCGTCAGCGTACAATTCTCATTCAGCCGTCTCCGCAATCCGGCTATATTCTCTTTTTTCAGTGAAAATCCGGCTGCCAGACGGTGTCCGCCAAACTTATCCAGAAGATCTTTACATCTATTCAGTTCTTCATACATATGATAGCCGTCAATCGACCGTCCGGATCCTTTTGAGCCATCTTCTGCATCTGTCAGCACAAATACCGGCTTGTAATAGCATTCCCGGATTCTTCCTGCCACGATCCCTGCCAGGCTTTCATGACAGTCCGAAAGATAAATAACAAGCACTCTGTCTTCAGACAAATCTGTCAATTCCACCTGTTCTTTTGCAAGCCTTACAGCTTCCTCTGTCATATCTTTTCTGCTGTCATTTAAAGCCTTTAAATCCCCTGCAAGAATATCTGCTTCTTTCTGTGTTCTCACTCTCAGAAGCTTCAATGCCCTCTTCGCCGTATCCAGCCTTCCGCTTGCATTAATACAAGGTCCCAGTACAAATCCAATATGATAGGAATTCAGATTATCCTTATCGATTCCGGTACATTCTATCAGCGCTTTCAGACCTGGATTCTTCGTTCTTCTAAGCATCTGCAGTCCTTCTTTGACAAAGATACGGTTCTCATCCTCCAGATCCATCACATCCCCGACCGTTGCGATCGCTACATTTTCGATCAGGTCATCCAGATCAGCCGAATCTTTTCCCATACTTTCCCATAACGCTTCCATCATTTTATACGCAACGGCTGCACCACAGAGTCCCTTGAATGGATAATTACAGTCTGCCTGCTTCGGATCGATCACAGCATCTGCCGGTGGAAGCTGATACTTTTTTTCTCCATTCTCCTCATCAAACGGAACCTCGTGATGATCCGTCACAATGACTGTCATGCCAAGTTCCTTCCCGTATGCAATCTCATTTGCCGCTGCAATCCCATTGTCACAGGTAATGACCGTATCGATTCCATCATCATATGCCCGGTCGATCAGATGCTGATTCAATCCATATCCGTCGCTTATACGGTCCGGAATATCACTGTCCACATATGCTCCCAGGCGTTCCAGCCCCTCCAGTAAAATATATGCCGCATTCACACCGTCAATATCATAATCCCCGATCACCCGGATCTTCTTCTCCTCCGCAATCTTTTCTTTCAGAATATCAATTGCTTTATCTGCATCTTTCATCAGCATCCCGTCATACAGATCACTGATCGTACCATTCAGATAACGGTCGATTGCTTCTTCCCCGATCACATCACGGTTGCGGATCAGACATGCCAGTCTCGGACTGATCTGATACCTCTTTCCTATCGCTTCAAAGTCTGCACCCTTACGCAGCAGAACCCATCGTTCCATCCTTCTTTACCCCTTTATCTTTTCTGTCAGAATATTATGTATCTATTTTAAAAAAGCAGTTATGCCCTGTCAATAGGCATAACTGCTTCCCGAATCATTTTATGATCTATTTTTTCTTTTTCTTTGGCTGTGCTTTCTTGCCGACTTTCGTCTTCATCACATACCACAATGCACCTGTAATGCATACAGATGAATATCCTCCGCATACGATACCAACCATCAGCGGTGCCGCAAACTCACGGATAGAACTTACACCCATGATAAACAATACTGCAACCATGATAAATGTGGTCAGTGAAGTATAGATACTTCTGGTCAGTGTCTGTGTAATACACTTATTTACAACCTCTGACAGATCTGTATTTCTCTTCATCAGCGGCAGTTCCTCACGGATACGGTCAAAGATAACGATTGTCGCATTGATTGAGTAACCTACAATTGTCAGCATACAAGCAATAAATGTACCTCCGACAGAGATTCTGGACACTGCATAGAATGCAAGTACCACCAGAACGTCATGTAACAATGCCAGTACTGCACTTGTAGCAAAGCGGACATCTTTGAAACGGAACCAGATATAAAGCAGCATAAAGATTGTTGCAACGATAACTGCGACAACTGCATCCTTACGCATCTCATTACTGATAGTAGAACTGATATTTTCTGCTGTAATATCAGATTCTTTCACACCAAAATTCTTTTTCAGCGCTTTATTTACCTTTTCACGTTCAGCCAGGCTCAATGTAACCGTCTTAATGACTACCTGTTTTGTTCCGGATACTTTCTGTGTCTGGATATTATGATCTCCTGTAACTTTTTCTACAACAGGAACGATCTCTTTGTCAATCTCATCAATAGAATAATTCTTGTCAAACTTCACATTCATAGAAGTTCCGCCCTTGAAGTCCAGGCTGTAAGCCAGTGCTCCGTTACCCTGGGCAGAATGTACTCCCATTACCACAAATCCTGCAAGAATCATTGCAATGGAGACACTGAAGAACACTTTCTTCTTTCCAAGGAAGTTGATCGGTGTTCTTTCTTTCATCTCATGGTAATACAGGCTGTCTTTGCGGATACCGATTCCATAGAATGCGAAAATAATCAGACGTGTGATCACCAGAGCTGTAAACATTGATACAACAATACCGATTGCCAGTGTCTGTGCGAATCCTTTAACTGTTCCGGAACCCTTGAACCACAGAACCGCTGCCGCGATCAGTGTTGTCACGTTACCGTCAACAATCGCAGACATCGCTTTCTGGAATCCGGATTTTAATGACGTCTTGACACTTCTTCCCTTAGCCATCTCTTCACGCACACGGGCAAAGATGATAACGTTCGCATCTACCGCCATACCAATACTCAGGATAATACCGGCAATACCCGGAAGGGTTAATGTCACATCAAATGCATTCAGTATCAAAAGTACAATCTCAGTATAGATAACTAACGCAAGACTGGATGCCAGGCCCGGAAGTCTGTATACAAAGATCATGAACAGGAATACAAGGATCAGACCGATAATACCTGCTTTTAAACTTGTATTTAACGCCTGTTCTCCAAGCTGTGCTCCTACTACATTAGAGCGCAGTTCTTCCAGCTCAAGTTTCAGGCCTCCGATACGGATTGTAGATGCCAGATTATCTGCTTCTTCATAAGTAAAATCACCTGTAATATAAGCCTGTCCACCAGTAATCGCTGACTGTACTGTCGGACTTGAGATTGTTTCCCCATCATAAATGATTGCAATCTGTTTTCCTATATTATTCTGTGTCGCTGTTGCAAATTTTTCTGTTCCTGATTTTGTCAGGTTCAATTCCACGGAATATTCTTTATTTCCCATATCGTCCTGACCAGTCTTTGCAGACGCACTCTTTACATCTGTTCCTGTAAGAACAGTCTCGCCGTCTGTTGTCTGGAATGAAAGAGAACCCGGTTTTCCAAGTTCATCCAGAATCTTGTTGGCATCTGTAACACCAGGAATCTCGATGTTAATACGATCGTCCCCCTCCTGGTATACACTTGCCTCTGTACTGTACTGCTCTACACGCTTCTGCAGCTTGTAGATTGTATCACTCATCTCTTCTTTGGTTGGGTTCTTATCTTTTACCTGATAGGTGATACTGACACCACCGGCAAGATCCAGACCAAGCTTGATGTTTTCCATCGCACCTGTTTTGGATTTACCGATTCCTGCAATTACAGTAAATCCCAGCCCTACGATGAGGATTACAGCCAGAAGCAGACTCAGTATGCTTTTTGACTTCTTCATCTTTCTTTTGCACATCCTTTCAAAATGTTATTCTTCTGCAAGCGCTGCCTTCATCATGATCGCACACTCTACACGTTTTCTCTGCATTTCACAGCCAATCTCATATGTATCATGAATCGTGCCATGGAAATTGTAAGAGTTAGCCATACATCCGCCGCTGCAGTAAAATTTGGCGAAGCAGTTTCTGCATTTATCTTTCGAATATACATTACAGCTTCTGAAATCGTCCGCAATCTCCGGCTTTACGATTCCATCATCCACATTTCCCATCAGGAAATCGTCCTGTCCGACAAACTGATGGCATGGATAGAGGTCCCCCCATGGCGTAACAGCCAGATATTCCGTACCGGATCCACAGCCGGATAAACGTTTCGCCACGCATGGTCCACCATTTAAATCTATCATAAAATGGAAGAAATTGAACCCTTTTCCTTCTTTCTCGCGTTCGATCATCATCTTCGCAAGCTTGTCATATTCCTCCATGATCTTAGGAAGATCTTCCTCCCTGATTGCATACGGGTCGCTTTCATCTCCAACGACCGGTTCAATCGACATCTGTTTAAATCCAAGATCCGCAAAATGTATGATATCATTGGAAAAATCCAGATTGTTTCTTGTAAATGTTCCACGGATATAATATTTTTCCTGATTTCTGCTTTCTGCAAGCTTTTGGAACTTCGGAACAATCAGATCGTAGCTTCCTTTTCCATTTCTGAACGGGCGCATCTGGTCATTAATCTCTTTGCGTCCATCCAGACTTAACACTACGTTATCCATCTCTTTATTTACAAATTCCTGAACCTCATCATTTAAAAGCACGCCGTTGGTTGTGATTGTAAAACGGAAGTGTTTATTGTGAATCTTCTCCTGCTCTCTTCCGTAAGCAACCAGATCTTTTACGACCTGCCAGTTCATCAGCGGCTCTCCACCGAAGAAATCTACTTCCAGATTATGACGGTTGCCCGAATTCTTAATCAGGAAGTCCAGTGCTTTCTTACCGACTTCATAGCTCATAAGCGCACGTCTTCCGTGATATTCTCCTTCTTCTGCAAAGCAGTACTTGCAGGCAAGGTTACAGTCATGTGCAATATGCAGGCACAATGCTTTTACGACTGTCTTTCTCTTCTTTACCTCTTCAATCATACATTCATATGTATCTTTTACAAATAACTGACCGCTTTCTGTCAGTTCGATCACATCCGATAATGCATCTTCAATATCAGATGTTTCATATTTACTTCCAAGAGTCTGTAAAAGCTGCTCTTTCACACCCTCTTCTTTCAATGATCCGGCAGTTGGTTCTGTTTCTGACTTATTCACTTCCGCGATCACATCGTAACAGACATCATCTACCACATGTACAGACCCGCTATACACATCCATAACGATATTATATCCGTTATTACGGTACTGGTGAATCATATTCCTTGGTACCCCTTTCTCATTTTTTCTTATTTCATATCGGGAAAAAACCCGTTATCTTTTTTGTTTATTCAAACCTTATACCTTCAAATAATTCTACAGACAACTAAAAAAGGTCCACCGGACCTTTTCGTCACACACATGGCAACAAGAGACAGCGACCCTAAAGACCGCTGTCCCGAGTATCCCATATCATTTTAAATTATTTGCTCTGTTCACAAGTCTGATTTCCTACTGTGCAGGATGTCTTACATGCTGACTGGCATGATGTCTGGCATTCGCCACATCCACTTTTTTTCAGATTGCTGTTCATAGGTTTATTCAATGATTTTACATGTTTCATGTTCATATCCCTCCTTACTATTGCTTAACTTATGTTATTATAACATTTCGTCATAGCTTTCGCAATCTTTTTCTTCGGATATCATCTGCTATACTCAGGATATCATTCCCCCCGCCATACCACCACCAGCACATAATGCAAATGTCACAAGAATTTCTGTTCCGCTTCCGTGCAGTGTCCGGTAAATCCCCCACGTAATCAGCAATAACAAGCCAAAATACAAACTCCCCGACGCCATTCCCCAGAGAAAACGTCTTACTTTTGCAAGTTTCCCTGCCACGAGTCCGCCGGCAAACGAAGCCAGCAGATATACGGCCGTAATTCCCGCTGTCACGGCCCCCTCATTCAGTTCAAATTTGTACAATGCCATTGCCAGCACCATCAGCAGAATCCCTGTCACCACATATGCCGTCAGAAGTGATTTCAATATCCACATAATCCATGTTTCATTTTGTTCTTTTTTTCCCATTTTCTCCCTCCTCATCTATCATAGATTATGAAGGGACTTTCTGTTTTATGCTCTTATTCTGTTCATCATTCTTCCATCTGTTTTCCCAGAACTTTTGCCGTATATTCTGCCAGCCGTATCTCCGTATCTTTAAACAGGTCTTTTTCTTCCAGATTCAGCAGCAGCACAGCTCCTATCACATCCCCTGCGCATAGGATCGGGCTAATCACCTCCTGGCTGTACGGTTCTGCCTCACCTATCACCGATATATACCTTTTTTCCCCGGCTTTTGCATTCCTTGTTTTTCGTTCCTTCAGAAATTCCCCCAGTTCTGCAGTTATATCTTCATCCTGTATACCTTTCTTCCCGTTTCCTGCTGCCACAACCACCTGATCCATATCACAGATTCCCACCAGGCATTCCAGAATCTGTGCCAGACTTTCCGCATATTGCTTTGCAAATGCAGAAAGTTCCCCGATCGGTGAATATTTTTTTAAAATAATTTCCCCTTCTCTGTCCGTAAATATCTCCAGTGGATCACCTTCCCTGATTCTTAGCGTTCTTCTGATCTCTTTTGGCACAACCACACGGCCAAGATCATCGATTCTTCTTACGATTCCTGTTGCTTTCATAGCATTTATCTTCCTCCTGACTTTTTCTGTTTTTTCCATATTTTCTAACATATGGCTAGTATGCTGAGAAAAACAGGGAATTATTCATACTGATATTAGACTGGATATTTTTCCGATAATTTTGTATAATAGGTGGAAGAAAATAATAGGAGGAATGAATCATGAGTAAAATTGATGAAGTACGTGCTGATATGGTCAAGGCCATGAAAGCAAAAGACAAAGAAACAAAGGAAACTTTATCCATGCTGCTTGCAGCTCTTAAGAATAAAGCAATCGACAAACGCGAAGATCTGACACCGGAAGAAGAGACACAGGTAATCTTAAAAGAGATCAAGCAGACAAAAGAAACCCTGGAGATGACTCCTGCAGACCGTACAGAGATCATCGAAGAATGCAACAAACGTCTCGCCGTTCTGGAACAGTATGCTCCTAAGATGATGGACGAGGCCGAAATCAAAGAAGTGGTTGCTTCTGTTCTTTCCGAGATGGGATTGGATGCCCCTACAGCAAAAGATAAAGGTAAGATTATGAAAAACCTGATGCCTAAAGTAAAAGGTAAGGCTGATGGAAAGCTTGTAAATGAGATTGTCTCTACATTCATGAATTAAACATCTACAGGCTCTGCCACTGGCAGCTTCTTACGAATGCATGGCAATACAGAGAAGTTGCCAACGGCAGCTTCTCTTGCATATTTTAATACACAAAAAGGAACCTGCCAATAACAAGGTTCCTTTTCTTTTGCATTTAATTGCCGGAAGTGCTTGAGCTGCTGTCTGTACTTGAGCCACTCTGACTTGTACTTTTCACTTTCACACTCAATTTCGTAAAGTCAATCTTATCCCATGTTCCTTTATGAACAGTAATCTTTTCGTCTTTTTTCCACTTCTTTAATATTTTTTTGTAATATTTATTCTGTTTTTCTGTAATCAGCGACTGCTTTTTCGTCTCTGTTGCTTCTTCATCCATAAGACTTGTTACTCTTGCCACATAGCACGCATCGCTGGTTTCAATGACACCTGTTGTCTCACCTTCTCCAAGCTGATCTGCTGCCTGTACAACATCCTGATTCGGACTTTCGGATTCTGAGTCAAAAGACGCATCTACTGCTTCTTTTCCCTGTTCCGTTGCATATGATGAAAAATCTCCGGCCGACTTTGCACCTTCCGCAAATGCTTCTGCCTGTGCTCTTATCTGATTCTTCTCATCCTCAGAGACCTGTGTGTCAGTCGAATCCGTCGAATCGGTAGAATCGTTAGTTGTACTGTAGTCAAATTCTACATACTGCATATGTTTCTGTGCCGCTTCTTCATCTGTTACATTCACATCTGCTTTCGCTGTAATTGCCGTATACATTTTCTGCTCGATCGTCATCAGCGTCATAACACGTTCTACATTTTCTTTTGATCCGGATATCTTGTCTTTTTTCTTCTGCGGATTTGCTTTGTCAAATTCATCTGCCGCATCACTGATTGCCTTTTTTTCTTTCTTAGTAAGCTTTACATCGTAATCTTTCATATGTTCTTCCAGCAGTGCCATATTCTTCAGATCATTCAAAAGCGTCTTTTTGATCGAAGATTCGTAAGTCTTACCGTCCGAGCCCGTTGTCGTCCACATATCATCCCCTCCAAGATAGCTTGAAAAATATGTTTCGTACTGAGCCTGTGTATATCTTGCATAGAAATTCGCAACACCTGCCGTAATCTCCTCGTCCCCTGCTTTTACAACCACGGCGTCATCTTTCAGTGATCCACATCCAGTAAGTGATGCTGTCATAATTCCTGCCAGTGCTAATATTAATGTTCTTTTTCTCATGTATCCCAACCTGCCTTTATTTGCTTAATGAGTCAATTATACCGCTTTTTTCTTCGCCTATCAATCCTTTCAACCCATTTAACACATTTTTCGTGATTTCCAGTGCATCCGTCTGTTTCTCTTTCATATTTCTTCTCTTCCTCTCATAGATAAAGCATGGCTGGGCTCCGTCTGCTTTGAATGTCAGTTCTCCGCGGAAATCTTCGATCAGTTTCGGAATCCGTTCCGGATGCACCTTCGCCTTCTCATACATGGTAAATGTGTAAACCTCGCCTTTCTGTTCGACAGCCGTCACATACAGCTGATGCGCCTGCGCTTTCAATGCCGCAACTTCCAGAAGTTTCTCCACCTTCTTCGGGATATCCCCGAACCGGTCGATCAATTCTTCTGTCATATCCTCCATCTCTTCTCTGTTTTCAATTGCAGCAATCCGCTTATAAACATCCAGTTTCTGGTACTCATTCGGTATATAAGAAGATGGAATAAATGCATCCACATTCAAATCCATTGTTGTTGTAAACGTCTCATCTTCTTCCATCTCACCTTTTAAATGCTTCACTGCTTCATTCAGCATTTTACAGTAAAGATCATATCCGACTGCTTCCATATGTCCATGCTGCTCTGCACCAAGCAGATTACCTGTACCACGGATCTCAAGATCTCGCATTGCGATCTTGAATCCAGAACCAAGATCGGTAAATTCCCGGATAGCAGCCAGCCTTTTTTCTGCCACTTCTTTTAACATCTTATCTCTCCGGTAGAGAAGGAACGCATATGCCATGCGGTTAGAACGTCCGACACGACCACGCAGCTGATAGAGCTGTGAAAGTCCGAGCCTGTCTGCATCATGGATGATCATCGTATTCGCATTGGAGATATCCAGTCCGGTCTCTATGATCGTTGTGGACACCAGTACATCAATCTCTCCATTGATAAAGTCGTACATGATCCGCTCCAGTTCATGCTCCCGCATCTGTCCGTGTGCATAAGCAACCGTCAGATCCGGTACCAGCTTCTGCACATGTCCTGCCACTTCATCGATATCCTCCACACGGTTATAGACATAGTATACCTGTCCCTGTCTTGCACATTCCCGTTCGATTGCCTCACGTACCATCTCGTCATTGTATTCCATAACATACGTCTGAATCGGCATACGGTCATTCGGTGCTTCTTCCAGTACGCTCATGTCGCGGATTCCGATCAGACTCATGTGAAGCGTTCTCGGGATTGGAGTCGCCGTAAGCGTCAGTACATCTACATTTTCCTTTAATTTCTTGATCTTTTCTTTGTGCTGCACACCGAATCTCTGCTCTTCATCAATGATCAGAAGGCCAAGATCCTTGAACTTCAGGTCTTCACTCAGCACCCGGTGTGTTCCGATGATGATATCTACCAGGCCCTTTTTCGCATCTTCGACCGTCTTCTTCTGCTGTGACGGCGTGCGGAATCTGCACATCAGGTCGATCCGCACCGGGAAGTCCTTCATACGTTGTACGAATGTCCGATAATGCTGCTGTGCAAGGATCGTTGTCGGGACCAGATAGACCACCTGCTTGCTCTCCTGTACCGCTTTGAATGCCGCACGGATTGCAACCTCTGTCTTGCCAAATCCAACATCCCCGCAGACCAGACGATCCATGATCTTGTGACTTTCCATATCTTTTTTCACAGCCTCGATTGCCATCATCTGATCTTCCGTCTCCTCAAACGGGAACATCTCTTCGAATTCACGCTGCCAGACCGTATCTTCCCCGTAGACATAACCATCCTGTTCCTGTCTCGCCGCATACAGCTTCACCAGATCCCTTGCGATTTCTTTTACTGCACCGCGCACTTTCGTCTTGGTCCGGTTCCACTCCTGGGTTCCCAGCTTATTCAGCTTTGGTTTTTTTGCGTCGGCACTGGCATATTTCTGTATCAGATCAAGCTGCGTTGCCGGAATATAGAGATTGCCTCCCTGTGCATACGAAATCTTCATGTAATCCTTTGAAATCTTGTCGACAACAATCTTTTCGATTCCCTGATAGACACCGACACCATGATTCTCATGAACGACATAATCTCCCGGCTTCAGTTCCGAAAAACTCTGGATCTTACGGCCTTCGTAAGTCTTTCTTTTTTTCTTCTTTTTTCTTTTTCCGAAAATATCCGACTCCGCAATCACTGTAAACTTGAGCATCGGATATTCATAACCTTCTGCAATATACCCATATGCCGTCATGATCTCTCCGGGCTTTACTTCCCGGTCCAGATCTTCACTGTAATAACTGCTCAGGTTATAATCTCTCAGATCCTCCGCCAGACGCTTTGCACGTGTTCTCGATCCGGACAGCAGGATCACCCTATATCCATTTCTTTTCAGTCTCTTCAAATCCTGAGTCAGCATCTCAAAGCTGTTATTATACGGATTCACTCCTGTTGCCTGGATCTCATAAGACTCCCTTACTTCCAGTCCCTTACACTTCATCTCCAAAGCAAAAAAGCCGATACTGCTATAAGTATTGATCTTCTTCAGGATATCTGCAACCGGGAATATCTTCGCTTCTTCCTCTTCCAGCTCATAGCCGCTCTCCAACCGCTTTTTCTGCGCTTCCATGAATTCGTCTTCAATGTTCTGTCCACGTTCTACAAGACGCACCGGTTCATCCAGGAAAAGGATGGTATCTTCTTTCGGAAAATAATCCAGAAACGAAACACCCTTTTCTTTTTCCTGCGGGAATTCCACCGCCGGATAGATTGTGATTTCCGTCAGATTTTCAATGGATCTCTGGCTCTCCACGTCAAAGGTCCGGATGGAATCCACCTCGTCCCCCCAGAGTTCAATTCTCACCGGAAGTTCTTCTGTCAGAGGATAAATGTCCAGTATTCCTCCCCGCACAGCAAACTGCCCCGGTCCTTCCACCTGCACTTCCCTGTCATATCCTACAGCCGCAAGTTTCTCTGCCATCTCGTCTAACTTCAGGACACTGTCATTTTGTATCTCCAGTACTTTCCCTTCAATACTTTCCTTCGGCGCAAGATGATCCATGAATCCATCCAGACTTGTCACAACCGTCACCGGTTCTCCCACAAGCACTGCCTGGATTCCCTCCATTCTCTGTTTCACCAGTTCTTTACTTCTGATATCCGCCTGATAGAACAGAAAATCCTTCGCCGGATACAAATAGGTATTGCTGTCCAGAAAACGGTATTCTTCGTAGATTTGTTTTGCTTTTGTCTCACTGGAACAGGCGATGACTTTATACTTACAGCCATCGCCAAGAGCATACATCATATGAGATTTCTGGGAATTCACGCATCCGCATACACGGATCATCCCGGCATCTTTTTTCTTATTCTTACAGAGTTTCCCGAACTCCGCCAGTTCCTTTAACGGCCCGATTAAGCCTTGCATCTTTTATGCCTCCTTAGGCTTTACTTTCCTGTTATACTGATTCATTGCGGCTTCGATTTCTCCGTTTAAGATCATTCCTACCGCATGATCCGCACGGTCATAACCCTCTTCCATCAATTCACGGTCTTCTTTCGAAAAATGTCCAAGCACATAGTCTGCCAGATCATATTTTTTCGGCTTCTCACCTACACCAATCTTAATTCTCGGGAATACATCCGTTCCAAGATTGGCAATGATGTTCTTAATCCCATTGTGTCCTCCGGCACTTCCTTTTTTACGGATTCTTAACTGCCCCACATCCAGACTGATATCATCGTAAATGACAAGCAGTTCATGCTCTTCATCAATCTTATAATAATTGACCAGTTCTCTTAAGCTTTCCCCACTGAGATTCATATAGGTCTGCGGTTTTACCAGAAGTACCTTCTGCCCGCCGATCATTCCTTTTCCGACCAGTGCTCTTCCTTTTCTTCCATCTACAGAGATATTATATCTGTCTGCCAGCATATCTATGACATCAAATCCTACGTTATGTCTGGTGCCCTCATACTGAAGTGTAGGATTCCCAAGTCCTGCAATAATAAACATAAATTCTTCACCTTCCATTTCTTTTACCATTCTACAAGAACCTTTTCCATTTGTCACGAAAAAATTAAACGAATAATTCTTCCACTTTTTTCATACATTATAGAAAATAAAACAATTCTTGAAATAAAATACCAGGAGGTCTCACTATGAGTTCCAAAACCAAAATTGTTGTACTTCACATGAAAGAGATTATTTATACTGTTATTTTTGCAGTATTAGCCATTGTTCTGATTCTGCTCTTAATATTTATGTTCCGTCCGGGACACCATTCCGAAGCAACAGGTAAAATGATCTATACTCCGGGAATCTACACCTCTGACATTACACTAAATAATACCGCTTTAGAAGTCGAGGTCACAGTAGATCAATCACGTATAAATTCTATCCGTTTTACGAATCTGAATGAATCAATCACAACCATGTATCCCTTCATTGAACCTGCGATTGAAGATATAGCTGAACAGGTCTATAATAAGCAATCCCTGGAAAATATCCAGTATTCATCAGACACACCTTATACTTCCCAGTTGATTGTTCAGGCCATTGGAACCGCATTAAAAAAAGCCGAAGCTACAAAGTAGTTCCGGCTTTTACCGTCTTATTGCTTTTATCCTTCAACGATAAGATAACGACCATCTGAAAGTGCAAATACTTCAGACGCATCTTCAATCTCTTCGTTAGACATTCCGCTGACATCCATTCCTTCCTGATCCAGAAATTCTCTGACTTCTTCGATATTATCTACGACAGAAGCCATGCAGTCCTCCAGAAAAGCCTCTGCCTCTTCCAAAGTCTCTGCAACTGGTTCATCAAACAGCTGTCCCTGGTTCATGATAAAAGTCTGCAGACATTCTTCATCATACTCGTACATACATCTTAACCTCCCTTATCGTAATATTACACAAACTGCAACAGTTCTTCTGGTTTTGTGATCAGATGATCTGCTCCCGCAGTTTCTAACGTTGTTCTGTCCCGGAAGCCCCACAGCACGCCTATCGTCTTAAGCCCCGCATTCTTCCCGGTTGCCGCATCTACTTCCGAATCCCCGATATACAGACACTCTTCTTTTGACACCTGCATCTGTTCCATAAGATACCACACACCGTCCGGCTCCGGCTTTCTGCGGATACCTTCCTTCTGTCCCTGTACATAATCAAACAAGCCGTCTCCAAAAATCTCTTTTACAACCTTTACCGTCTGACGGTCCGGCTTGTTCGATAGAACAGCCAGATGCATTCCTTTTTCTTTTAATGCTTTTAACATCCCCGGAATCCCTTCATAAGGTGTTACATGATATGTACAGTTCTGATCAAATATGCGTCCGTAGACTTTCATTCCTTCTTCTATTCTTAAAGCCTTCGGATCCCCCGATACTTTCAGCGACTTTTCAATCAGAACTCTCGCTCCGTTTCCGACAAACATTCTGCACTGATCCTTTGTAATCCTGGAAAGGCCCATCTCATCCAATGTCCGGTTCACAGAATATGTCATAGATTCCAATGTATTTGTTAATGTTCCATCCAGATCAAATATACAAGCTCTCATTATACAAATTCCTCCTGCAAATATCATAGTATGAGACTGAAAAAAATGCAATACTAAAAATACGTCAGCCCTTAGATAAGGTACTGACGCATTGTCTTCAACGCATTCTTTTCCAGCCTGCTGACCTGTGCCTGAGAAATCTGTATCTCGTCCGCCACTTCCATCTGGGTTTTTCCCTGAAAAAACCTAAGCTTAATAATATATCTTTCCCGTTCTCCCAAATGCTTCATTGCTTCTTCCAGTGAAAGATCTTCCACCCATTTTTCCTCTTTATTCGTCTGATCACTCAGCTGATCCATCACATACAGTGCATCCCCTCCGTCATTATATACCGGTTCCTGCAGGCTCATCGGTACCTGGATCGCATCCAGCGCAAACACAATATCTTCTTTTGAAATACCAATCTCTGCTGCAATTTCCTGCACTGTAGGCTCCTTCTGATTCTTCTTCATATAGTTTTCTTTTGCATAGATTGCCTTATATGCGGTATCCCTCAGCGACCGGCTGACACGGATGGAATTGTTGTCACGCATATATCGTCTGATTTCGCCAATAATCATTGGTACCGCATAAGTGGAAAATTTTACCTCTAATTCTGTATTGAAATTATTGACCGCTTTGATCAGCCCAATACAGCCAATCTGAAACAGATCATCCGGATTCTCCCCGCTTGCTCCAAAGCGTCTTATCACACTTAAGACCAGCCTTAAATTTCCTTTGATATATTCTTCTTTCGCTTCCTGATCCCCTTCTTTAATACGTACAAACAAAGCTTCCTTCTCCTCTTCATTCAGGATAGGAAGCTTTGCCGTATTCACACCACATATCTCTACTTTGCCTTGTGCCATTACAGACCTCCTGCCAGAATCTCATCCATTAGTTTCTAATAAGATGATGCTCCTTATTGCACAAGCTTATGCGGCTTCTTATAAAATAAAAAAACTTTTACGCCTTGACAGCTGACAGATTACGCACTATCTGTCCCATTTATCTGCCAGGTTCTGTATCTGGGTTTCGAATTTCGCCATGTCTTTATTTGCCAGCCCTTCATTCTTGTAAACAACATTCAACAGACGTTTGGCTGCTGCCACAAGACGGTTAAATGCAGACGCACTCTTAAGCTTACTTGGTTTCTCTTCAGATTTCTTAGGTATCTTCTGTCCGATTGTAATAATCTCATTCGCCGCAAGATCCACAGATCCTCCGGAATACGGTGCAAATGCCGGACATCCAAATGTATCCTCAACCAATTTTGCAAAATGATCCGTCACCGTATCTTCGCCATGTACAACCATTACACGATCCGGCACTTTTTCAAACCCTCTGAGCCAGTTCAAAAGTCCGTTCATATCGGCATGTCCACTGATTCCTTTTAACACCTCGATCTTGGCATTGACTGTGATATTTTCTCCGAATAACTTGACGCTCTCTGCGCCCTCGATCAGTTTTCTTCCAAGCGTTCCGACTGCCTGATATCCAACAAAGCAGATTGTACATTCCGGCCGCCACAGATTATGTTTCAAATGATGTCTGATACGTCCAGCCTCACACATACCGGATGCTGACAGAATTACCTTTGGTTTTGTATCGAAGTTAATCTGTCTGGATTCGTCGCTGGTAATCGTTGTCTTCAACCCCTGGAACAGAAGCGGGTTAATTCCCTGTTCCACCAATGCCATTGCATCCTCATCAAAACATCCTTTGACGTTCTTATTAAATACATTCGTTGCTTCAATTGCAAGCGGACTATCTACGTAAACTTCAAAGCCCGGAAATTCCGAAAGCAGATTCTTTTCTTTGATCTCACGGATAAAATACAGAATCTCCTGTGTACGTCCAACCGCAAACGACGGAATCACTACATTACCGCCCTTCCGAAAAGTTTCCCGTAAGATTCTCGTAAACTCTCCCACATAATCCGGAATTTCATCCCCATGTGTCCGGTCTCCGTATGTAGATTCAATCACCACATAATCTGCCTCTTTTACCGGCTGTGGATCTTTGATGATCGGTTGGTTGACATTTCCTACATCTCCCGAGAACACAACTTTCTTTGAGATATCTCCTTCTGTTATCCATACTTCAATACTTGCTGATCCGAGCAGATGACCCACATCATTAAATCTCACTTCAATTCCATCACACAAAGTAATCTTCTGCCCGTAATCTACCGGTGCAAGCAATTTAGCCGCTGCATCTGCATCTGCAACCGTATAAATCGGCTCGTATTCCGGTTCCCCACTCCTTCTTGCCTTCCTGTTCCTCCATTCTGCCTCAAACTCCTGAATATGCGCACTGTCACGCAACATAATGTTACACAGATCTGCCGTTGCAAATGTCGTGATAATCTCACCGGAAAATCCTTTCTTCACCAAAAGTGGAATATTTCCCGAATGATCAATATGCGCATGCGTCAGAAGAATATAATCTACCTCTCCCGGTGTAACAGGAAGTTCCTGATTCTCATAAAGATCCGGTCCCTGTTCCATTCCACAGTCAATCAGGATATTCTTTCCACATGCTTCAAGAAGATGGCAGCTTCCAGTCACTTCATGGGCTGCTCCAAAAAAGCTAAGTCTCATATGACCAACCCCTTTTTCTTTTTATTGTAGCATATTTTTAAGAATACTTCACCATCTCCCGCCGCAATCTTTGCATAATTTTTTTCTCTAATCTGGATATATAGGACTGGGAAATCCCCAGCATATCGGCTACTTCTTTCTGTGTCTTTTCTTCTCCGTCAATCGTTCCCAGTCCAAATCTCATTCGGATAATCATCTGTTCTCTTCCAGATAAACGGCTGATTGCTTTGATCAGCACTTTTTTCTCTGCTTCATTTTCCAGATCCCTGTAAACCGCATCTTCCTCCGTTCCAAGAATATCCGATAACAGCAGTTCATTTCCATCCCAGTCAACATTTAACGGTTCATCAATCGATACTTCCATCTTTGTCTTATTATTTCTTCTCAGATACATCAGAATCTCATTTTCTATACATCTGGACGCATATGTCGCAAGCTTTATATTCTTATCCGGATTAAACGTATTAATTGCTTTTATTAATCCAATTGTACCTATAGAAATTAAATCCTCCACTCCCACTCCTGTATTGTCGAATTTCTTCGCAATATATACGACCAGACGCAGATTATGTTCGATCAGCATCTTTCTTGCATGTTCATCGTTCTCCGTTCCAAGTTCCTTTATGGCCTCTTTTTCGTCACCCGCCTCCAACGGAGCCGGAAGAATATCTGAACCTCCTATGTAATGGATATCTTTTCTGTCCGAAAAAAAGAGCGAACGGAAATCCGGAATTACTTTTAATTTAAACTGATGTGGAACTGCTACTTTTATCACCATTTTTCTTTCCTCCTGCCAATATATCTGGGTTGATAATCATCTGATAATTTTCTGAACCTAATTCTTCTTCACTTATTGCCACTAATGGATGCTCCACATAAGTTCTGTTTCCATCCTGTATAATCTGTATCTTATCCAGTCGGAATGCCGCCATAACACCTTCCTTTTTCCCGATTGAATGATAAGGAATATATCTGAATCGTTCTGGCCGTTTTCCTTCGGTCAGCTGCTTTACGGATACCTGATCTATAACGCTGACCGGATCATTACTGATCTCGTCTTTTAATGTATTTCCCGTATCTATAAGAGCGCGAAGTCTACTGCTTCTTTCTCCAAAAAATACTTCCACTTCACAGTAACGATTTTCTTTCTCTGTAAAAAATAAAATGATCTTCCAGATTCCATTCACCACATAATAACAACAGACCGCCAGTACAAAGAACAGGCTTCCCCATCTCAGATACTGTGAAAAGAACTGAAATACCCCTCCCAACAGAAAGGACTCTATATACAGAATGATCCATCCTCTGAATAATTCCCGTCCCCACTTTAAACCGAGTCCGGTTTTTATCATCACTACATTAATGACTCCATGAAATACTACAAATCGTAATGCAGGTACTCTTCGAAAAATCATAATCGTAATGCATGTCAAAAACGCTCCGAGTGCTGCTCCCACCATAATACGTCCATATCTGACCGGACATACAAGTGCTTTCTTCAGTAAACTCAAAAGGATTGCATCCATTGTAAAATTCACCACAAAGAATACATCTACATACAATTCATAGTACACATCAGGCCTTCTTTCTCTTTCCGTGCACAGAAATCAATTAGTTGTTTTAAACAAGTAACATTATATAAATTCTTTCGAAAGGATTTTGTCAGATACTGTATGCTATTCCGGTTTTCGTTCGACAGCTCTCGTAATCCTGCGAACATATCAGTAAAATTAAGAATAAGAAAGGAAAAATAAAAGAATAAACGTATGAATTCATCAAATCACAAAATTCTCGAACACATGGCATTCAACAAAAAAAGACCGTATACAAACCAGCTTCTGCCAATCTGTGTACGATCTTTTTATATACCTGAGTATGCAAGAGAAACTGCCGGTGGCAGATTCTCTGTATTCTAAGTAATACAATCCTTTATGTGATTATTTTTTAAAAAAATCAGGAATCTTGATAGACTGTTCCTTCACCTTGCTTGTAGGTGTTCTAGGTGTATCCAGTGTCGGTGTTGTTCCACCGATAGGTCTTCTTGTATTCACAGTTCCTGTGCTTTCTCTCTGTGAAGTTGTTCCAAAATCAAGTCTTGGTGAAACCGGACGCTCTGCCTGCTGTGCACGTGCAGCCTGCTGTTGTCCATACATTGCATTACTCTGACGTACCGGTCTTTCATATGCAGATGCATGTCCCTGCTGGCCATGCGGCATAGCAGAAGTTCTTCCCTGATTTTCCAGTCTTGATTTTAATTTTGAAGCACTTCCTCCAACATTATGAAGTCCTGTAGCAATTACAGTGATTGTTGCTTCATCTGCTCTGGAATCATCATACATTGCACCAAAGATGATATTTGCATCTTCTCCGGCAAGTTCCTGTACATATTCCGCAGCGTCAGCTGCATCCATAAGTGTAATATCTCCGGATACGTTAATGATAACATGTGACGCTCCGGCAATCGTTGTCTCCAGAAGAGGGCTGGCAACTGCCTGTTTTACAGCTTCCAGAGCCTTGTCATCACCGCGTCCCTGACCGATACCAATATGAGCAATACCCTTATCTGTCATAACAGTCTGTACATCTGCGAAGTCAAGGTTAATCAGTGAAGGTACATTGATCAGGTCTGTGATTCCCTGAATACCCTGCTGTAATACTTCATCCGCTTTCTTTAACGCTTCCGGCATTGTTGTGCGTCTGTCAACAATCTCCAACAGTTTATCATTCGGGATTACAATCAGTGTGTCTACACTTTCTTTTAATTTTTCAATTCCTGCAAGAGCATTATTCATACGTGTCTTGGACTCAAAACGGAAAGGTTTTGTTACAACACCTACCGTTAACGCTCCCTGTTCTTTTGCAATACGGGCAATCACTGGTGTAGCACCTGTTCCGGTACCACCACCCATACCGCATGTTACGAATACCATGTCGGCACCTTTCAGTGCTGCTGATATTTCTTCTGCACTTTCTTCTGCAGCCTTCTCACCAATCTCCGGTCTTGCACCGGCTCCCAGACCTTTTGTGATCTTATCACCGATCTGCATCAATGTCGGAGCTTTACACAGCTGAAGTGCCTGTTTATCTGTATTGATCGCTATAAATTCAACACCGGCAATCTGCTCATCAATCATTCGGTTTACTGCGTTGTTACCGCCTCCACCGACTCCAACAACAATTATTTTTGCCGCTGCTTCTGATTCATTTGTTTTAATTTCTAGCAAGGGTTTCTCCTCCTTTGTTATCCTTATTATATATTATACATCCCATTGATAAAGCAAGTGAGATGAACTCAGTTTGCTATATATAGTATATAATATAGACTTTCGTATAAAATATCAATAGAATTTCTCTAATTTTTCTAATTTTCTTGTGAAATTTCTTCCATCTCAAAAGTAATCGTAGTGTTATTCTCGGAATATGTCTCTAAATGTAAGATGCCTGCTTTATCTCCAAGCTTTTTCAGTATCGGCTTAATCTGTGCAATCTGTTCGTCTGAAACCCGGTTTCCCAGGCACACACTCACATTTCCAATCTCCATATAGATCTGATTCTCTTTTACTTCAATCTTTTCCGGTTGAATTCCATATTTCTGGCTGGCTGTACAGGCCTCTGTTATCATTTCGAATTTCGTCTGTTTCGATGTCTTTATCTTCTTATACAATTCCACCTGTTTCATTTTCATGCCGGAAACTATTGGAATCGTACTTTCTTTCATAGCAGCTTTTCGTACCACCAATCCTTCCTGATCAAAAGAAAAATATTCTTTTCCGGATTTTACACATCCGACAATCGTCTTCTCTTTCACTGTAATCTTTATGGTCCATGGATTCTTCATCTGTACACTGACCGATTCAAGACATGCCGGCTTTTCCCCTTTTCCGAGAGCATACTTGGCTGTTACATAGATAGAATTCGATGATAATTTATCACTTTTCACACTGTTCACAATCTCCTGGCTGTCAGAATATGTATTTCCTTCCACCTGAATATCCTGAATATAAAATAATAACACAATTCCCAAAATTATGATAGCTGCCGCCAGTACTAATACGATGACCGCATATGCATGGTGTTTTTTCTTTGTATTTTTTTTTCTCTTTTTCCCTTTTTCAGGATTCTGTTTTTCCATCTTCCCGTTCATACTTCCTTTCATCCTTGCATTTCATCCACATATATATTATTTTACCAAAGATGATACATTCAGCACAAGTCCCATTTCAAAAAGCAGGAACATCACTGATGTACCACCATAACTGATAAACGGAAGTGTAATTCCTGTATTCGGAATCGTATTAGTCACAACCGCAATATTCAGAATCACCTGAATCATCATATGCGCCATTACTCCTGCCGCAATCAGTGCTCCTTCCAGATCCGGTGCATGCTCAGCAATTACAAAAAAGCGCCATATCAAAGCCAGGAACAACAAAAGAATGAATGCTGCCCCTACCAGTCCCAGTTCCTCACAGATAATAGAAAAAATCATATCATTCTGCGCTTCCGGAACAAATCCCAGTTTCTGAATACTGCTTCCAAACCCTTTTCCAAATAATCCTCCGGAACCGATTGCATACAATCCCTGAAGGGTCTGATATCCTTTTTCGTATTTTTCCGGATGTCTCCAAATCTGCAGACGTTCCAACCGATAACTTTCCATTGCCAGAAATATTCCCATGAATGCACACCCCAGAAATACCATCCATGCAAACTGCCCATACTTCGGACTTGCAACAAATACAAGGATCACAGCAATCCCAAGTATGATAATTGCTGTACTAAGATTACTTGCCCCTACCAGACCGACCACCGGCAATACGCTGATCACTATTTTGCATACGACTCGGAATTGTCCTATCCTGCCTGCATTTCTGATAATAAAATATGTCAGGAATATAATCACCGCAACTTTGGCAAATTCTGATGGTTGAAAAGAAAACGGGCCCAAAGACAACCATCTTTTGGACCCATTATATTCATCTCCAAACAGCAGTACAGCAACTCCAAGAAGGATCGACAAAAGGTACATCGGTACTGCCCATCTTTTCCAGCTATGATAATCAACTTTGGAGATCATCCACATACCCGCAATTCCAAGAAGCGTTGCAAATATCTGTTTTTTCAGATAGTAATACGAATCCTGAAATTTTACTTCTCCGTTATATGCACTCGTGCTATATAATATCACCAGTCCTGTCACAATAATAATTCCCAGTACACCAATCATTATATAATCACTTGATCTTTGTTTCGAATGATCCAAACAGTTCACTCCTTATAAGGAATTTACAATCTCTTTGAACTTCTCTCCACGTACTTCATAGCTCGGGAACATATCCCAGCTTGCGCATGCAGGAGAAAGCAGCACAGCTTCTCCCGGCTCAGCAGTCTTTGCAGCTGTAAGAACAGCTTCTTCAAATGAATCCACAAACAGGTAGTCCGTAAACCCACATCTTTCTGCATCTTCTGCAATCTTCTCTTTTGTATCACCAAGAAGGATCAGTTTCTTCACTTTACCTTCAAAACTTTCTATCCACTCTGTATATTCCGAACCTTTGTCGTAACCTCCACCGATCAGAACCGTTGGACGTTTCATTGCCTGAATTCCCTTGATCGCCGCATCCGGATTGGTTCCCTTTGAGTCATTATAGTATGTAACACCATTCTTTTCTGTCACATATTCAATACGATGTTCTACTCCTTTAAATGCTTTCACACTCTCACAGATTACATCCACAGGTACACCATAGACTAATGCCATTGCACATGCTGCCATTACATTTTCATGATTATGTGTTCCAAGGATCTGCAGCTCATCTACATGACAGATTGTCTCTTTGACACCGGCATAATTATAGATAATGTTGCCTTCTTCCAGATAAATTCCCTCTTCTAGTTTACGCTGACTGCTGAAATATAGAACCTTTGCCTTTACTTCTGTTCCAAATTCTCTGGTCAGCCTGTCCTCGTAATTCAGGATACAGTAATCTTCTTCTGTCTGATTCTTTGCAATATTCTTCTTTGCATTCACATATGCTTCCATCGTATGATGACGGTTCAGATGATCCGGTGTAAAGTTCAGTATCGCACTTACTTTCGGACAGAACTCTACAATACTTTCCAACTGGAAACTACTCATCTCTGCAACAGTGATCGTGTCGTCTGTCATATGTTCTACCGCTGTTGTATACGGGGTTCCGATATTTCCAACAACGAATACATTTTCCTGATAATTCTTCATAATTTCACCCAGAAGCGTAGTCGTTGTTGTCTTACCATTCGTTCCTGTAATTGCAAGAACATCTCCTTTGCCAAACTGATAGGCAAGCTCCACTTCTCCAATCACAGTTACCCCCTGTGCACGCATCTTCTCAATCACCGGAAGGTCTGTCGGAACTCCCGGACTTAATACTGTCATATCCAGGCCGTCAAGAACTTCTTTCGGAAATTCTCCTATCACAATTCTTGCACGACTTTCTTCTCCGAGCTGTTTTCTTATTTTTTCTTCTGACAGCTTCTGATTCCCATCATACAGGACAACATCTGCTCCCTGTTTTTCCAGAATCTTTCCTGCTCCGATCCCACTGATTCCCAGACCAAATACAAGTACCTTTTTATCTTTTACTTCCATGATATCCTCCTACATAGCCATCAGGGCAATCAGGCACAAGATTGCAGTGATAATCGAAAATACTGCAACAACTCTCGTCTCTGACCATCCACAAAGTTCAAAATGATGATGTATCGGCGCCATCTTAAAGATTCTCTTCCCGCCGGTCTTTTTAAAATATGTTACCTGTATCATAACTGATAACACTTCTACCAGATAGATAAATCCAACAATAATAATAAAGATAGGCATCTGAAGCATATATGCCGTAGAAGCCACAAATCCTCCGAGCGCCAGAGAACCTGTATCCCCCATAAATACACTTGCCGGATATACATTGAACAGCAGAAATCCGAGAAGTGCTCCCACTACTGCACATGTGACCGGCTCAATACCACTCTTCGTTCCGATTGCAACAACTGTAAAAAATGTTGCTACCAGAACGGTAACACTGGACGCCAGTCCGTCAAGACCATCCGTAAAGTTTACACCATTCACCGTTCCGATTACAACAAAGAACATCAACGGAATCGCAACCCATCCAATATTCAGATATTTACCTCCTGTAAACGGAATCAGCATCGTAAGCGGAACTCCTGCAAACTTTACCATATAAAATGCAAATATTGCAGTTACTACAATCTGAAGCGCCATCTTCTGTTTTGGATACAGACCGTCCGAACGTTTCATAACCACTTTCAGATAATCATCCAGAAAACCAATCAGTCCAAACCCAAGTGTCAAAAACAGAATTGGAATAATCTTCGGATAACGTCCAATATAAATGACAGAAGTGATCACAACAGCCAGCAGGATCATTACACCTCCCATTGTCGGAGTTCCTGCTTTCTTCAGATGAGACTTTACACCATCTTCTCTCTCTGTCTGATCCATCTTTAGTCTTCTGAGTACAGGGATCACAAGAGGACCAAGAATCACACTTAATACAAATGAAATCAATACCGGAATAAACACCTTATAATCCATAATCCACCTCTTTAATTCTTTTGTTATTCAGTTAATCTCTAACTTTACCTAGTATACTGCATTTCCTGCTGTTTTTCAATGCCAAGATACGGCAATATATTTTCAAAAATATTACCAATTACTGGTGCAGCAATTGTTCCACCGTAATATACCCCTTGCGGATCATAAATCACACACATTCCAAGGATTTCCGGATCATTAGCCGGAGCGAATCCGACAAAAGAAGAGATATACTTGTTGGCACTTCGAGGAAGCGTCTGAGAAGTTGCCGTCTTACCACCGATCCTGTATCCTTCTACATAAGCATTTTTTCCAGACCCCTCTGAAACCACACTTTCAAGAAGTGTCCGCATAGTTTCTGAAGTCTGTTCCGACACAATATGTTTTTTCTCGTTGTAATAAAATTTTTTCGTTGTCTTTCCCTCTTCATTCTGTATTTCCATTCCAAAATGAGGTGTTACTCTTCTTCCTCCGTTTACCAGTGCACTCACTGTTGTTGCAAGTTGGATCGGTGTAATCTGAAATGACTGTCCAAAGCTGATCGTTGCCAGTTCCACCTGTCCTATGTTCTCTTTTTTATGCATAATTGTTCCTGCCTCTCCCGGAATATCCACTCCTGTCAGATCCATCAGACCAAACTGACGAAAATAGTCACAGAACCGGTCGACTCCAATTCTTAATCCCACCTCAATAAATACCGGGTTACATGAATTCTGTATCCCCTGTACGAAATTTTCTGCTCCGTGTCCCCCCACTTTATGACACCGTATCCTGCGGTCTTCTACTACCTTATATCCCGGACAGCTGAACTGATCTGTAAGATGTACTACACCTTCCTCCAGTCCCGCAGATGCTGTAATAATCTTAAACGTACTTCCCGGCTCATAAGTATCATTAATACATCCATTTCTCCACATCTGATTCAGCGCATCCTGTTTCTGTTCATCTGTCATATTCTCATCAAAAACTTTTTCTTCATTCAGTTCAAACGGCTGATTCAGATTAAATTCCGGCACATTTACCATCGCATAGATTTCACCGTTCTGAGGGTTCATAAGCAGCACTGCCACTTTTTCTGCCTGTTTTTCCACTCTTACTTTTTCCGCCATCTGCATGGCATATTTCTGCATATTATAATCCAGGCTGATTTTTAAAATATTTCCTGCTACCGGCTCTTTCCTGTCTTCCGCTACACTTTCGAGCTCAATTCCTCTTGCATCTGTCGTTGTCAGAATCTTCCCGTCAATTCCTTTCAGATATTTTTCATATTTTACTTCCAAACCTATAATTCCCTGATTATCTCCGCCCGTAAACCCCAGAACCTTGGAAGCCAGATCATCATACGGATAATACCGTTTAAAATCTTCGTCTACTTTTACACCTTCCAGTCCGAGATTTCTGATTTTATCTCCTGTCTTTTTATCTACATTCGATTTAATCCTTTCAATAGAAGATATTTTTTCCACACGTTTTCTCACCTGTTCTTCATCCATTTCCAGTAATCCGCTTAATTTCGCAATTACAGTTTCTTTATTCTGTATCTGACTGTGAATCACAGAAATAGTACATACTGTGCGGTTGGTTGCCAGCACAACTCCGTTCCGATCCACAATCCCTCCCCTTGCAGCCTTGATATCCCTTTCTCTTTCATGTAGATCTTCCGCTTTTTTCTGATAATATTCTGCATCAAATACCATCAGATACACCAGCCTGCCAATTAGATACAGGATCAATACAAATGCACTTACAAAAACAAACAATATTTTCTTTTTATGAAATGTCTTATTTTTCACGCAAAAATCCCCATAGAAGCTTTTTAATAATCTATGAAAGCTTCTATGGGGTTATGATTCCAGGTATCTCTTCTATTACTGTTGCGTTATCTGAGTGTTTCCTTCTGAAGTTGTCCCAGTCTTTGTTGTTGTACCCGTTGTATTTGTATCGCTGTCTGTTTTTTTCTCTATTCCGAGATATGGGAAAATATCCGTCATAATCTGCGATGCAAGCTGTGTTGCATAGCCACTGTTCGCCTGTACGTCCGAATTTGGTTCATCAATTACAACATATACCATAACCTGCGGATTCTCCTGCGGCGCATATCCGATAAATGAAACAAGATATTTACCATTTCCACGTGGAAGTTTTTCTGCTGTACCAGTCTTCCCACCTACCGCATATCCTTCTACTGCTGCGCTGGCACCGGTTCCTTCTTCTACAACACCCAGCATATAATCTTTGATAATGTCACTCGTTTCTTTGGAAATTGTCTTTTTAACCAGTACTGAATCTTTATTTTCCGATACATTTCCATTCTCATCCCGAATCTGTTTTACTACATGAGGCTTATAATAATTACCGCCATTGATCAGCGAACAGAAAGATGCCGCCATCTGTGTCATTGTAACATTAAAGTTCTGACCAAATGCATTGGTTGCCAGACTGGCAGGATCCATTGTTGCCGGTGTATATAAAAGTCCACTCGTTTCCCCTTCTCCCGGAAGATCGATCCCTGTATATTCTCCAAATCCGAATAATCTCTGATATCTGCAGAATTCTTCTGTTCCAATACTTGCACCGATCTGCATCAGTGCTACGTTACAGGAATTTTCCAGTGCCTGTTTCAGTGTCTCTGGTCCATGTCCAGCTCTGTTACTGCAATGAATATCATGATCTCCGACATGCATCACTCCGCCGCAGACATAATTCTCATCCCCCTTCAGATCTCCTAATTCAAGTCCCGCAGATATTGTAAACGGTTTGAATGTAGAGCCTGGCTCATAGGTATTACTTACACAATAATTATTCCAGAGATCATTTAATATATCCAGTTTTTCCTGATCCGTCATTTCTTTCAACTGATCTTCCGTATAATATTTCGTCAGATCTCTCGGATTATTCAGGTCATAATTCGGATACGATGCTTCTGCAAGAATCTCTCCATTCTGCGGATTCATGACAATTACCCCTGTATTTTTGCTACCTTCTCCTTCTTCCGCCTCATTTTTGTGTTCTTCGTTAAATGCGAGCACATGCTGTTCCACAATACTCTGTACCTGAAGGTCAATCGTTGAAACAACTGTGCTTCCATTGTCCGGCTCTTTAACAGTTCTCTCATATCCGGAATCTTCATCCAGATATCCATATTCTCTTCCATCCGTACCATTTAAAATCGAATTATACGATGCTTCTATTCCGTTACTTCCCACGTTTCCGTTCGTAGTAAAACCAATCACATCACTTGCAAGTGTATTGTATGGATATTTTCTCGTATAATCTTCTTCCAGCCATACTCCCTGTACATTCGGATTCTTTTTTGTATCTGCCGTGATTTTTTCAAATTTTTGTGCTTCCTGGTAACTCACACCTTTTTTCAATACCAGATACCTGCTGTTCGGATTTTTTTTCACCTGTCTGCGTATAGATTTTTTTTTCAGTCCAAAACTATTTGCCAACGCTTTTACTGTAGGATTCATATACTTTGTATTGCCCGTCAACGTCTTTGCATCAACCACTACATTATAAACTCTTTCACTAATCGCAAGCTTTGTTCCATTCCGGTCTACAATATCCCCTCTTTTAAACGGAATCGTCCGATTATTATATTGTTGCTGATCCAAAACAACTTTTGTATACTTATCGCCTTTCGAAGCATTAATATATGTAATCCATCCAATTAAGAAAATAAAAGCTAGTATAATTGCCACAAAGAGCATTACTAGCTTTTTCTGCATGAGAGCCGAAATTTTTTTCTTAAAAAAATTTGTTTTCTTTCTTGCCATAATCCCACCTATTTCTTATTCTTGTCTGACTGTGCAAGCACACCACTTTCCGGGATATTATCATATTGTTTTACATAATCTGCTGCCGGATTATCGTATTCTACAATCTGATCTGATGTAGCATATGTCATCCCGAGCTGATTGATTGCTTTTTCCCTGATTTCATCCAAATTAACCGAATTTACCACTGCATTATATTTTGTCGTATTTTCCTCTTTCAAATTTGCAAGCTGCTCCTGTAAAGCAGTTACACTCTTGGAATTCTTGGTTAATTCAGACTGCAAGCGTACATAATTAACGCACAAAAGTAACACAATTGTTGCGGCAATTGCAAGAAATACAACATATGCCGCATTCATATGAAGTGCCCGGTTTCTATTTTTCTGAACTTGCCTGCTTACTCTTTTTTTAGGTTTTGTGGATACTCTTTTCTTTCCCGGTCTATACTCCGGCTTTGTAACCACATTGCCATACATATAAGCCTGTCCTGTTTTAGAATAAGCGGAATGATATCCGCCGGACTGGCGTCTTTCGCTCGCATAGTCTCTTCTTGCTGCCATCTACGCCACTCCTTTCTAAACTGATGCCTGGTCTGTCCCTTAGCAATGCTCAAAGATTCTTAATTTTGCACTTTTAGACCGGCTATTATATTCTAATTCTTCTTCACCTGGAAGAATCGGCTTTCTGGTAACAACATGCCCCTTCGAAACATTGCCACATACACACACAGGGAAATCCGATGGACAAGTGCATGGATTCTCATTTTTCTTAAATGCACTTTTCACAATCCGATCCTCCAGTGAATGGAATGTGATAATACACAATCTTCCTCCCGGGTTTAACATTTCAATCATATCATCCAGAGAATTTTTCAGTACTTCCAATTCTCTGTTTAATTCAATTCGAATAGCCTGGAACGTCCTTTTTGCAGGATGCCCAGACTTCTTCTGGTATTTCATTGGTATAGAGGCTCTGATAATCTCTGTTAACTGCCCCGTAGTTTCAATCGGACTTTTACCACGTGCGGCCACGATATGCTTTGCAATATTCTTTGCAAACTTATCCTCCCCGTAGTCTCTGATCACGCGGTATAAATCCATCTCCGAATAGTCATTGACAATATCTCTGGCTGTCATCTTCTGACGTCTGTCCATTCTCATATCCAGAGGCGCATCTTCCCGATAGGAAAAACCTCGCTCTGCCGTATCTAACTGATAAGATGATACGCCCAGATCAAGTACAATCCCATCAACTTTGTCAATTCCTAATTCATGAAGCTTTGACTTCATATCACAATAATTGCTCCGAATTATTGTAACTTTCTCCCCGAAGTCTTTTAAGCGAATCCCAGCAGCTTCAATTGCTGCCGCATCCTGGTCTATTCCTATAATACTCCCTTTTTCACCGAGGTGTCTGCATACTTCATATGCATGTCCTCCTCCACCAAGCGTTCCGTCCACGTATATGCCGTCCGGCTTGATGTTTAATCCTTCAATTGTCTCATTCAGTAATACTGATTTGTGTTCGAATCCCATATCTTCTCCCTCTAGATACTGAATCCGCTTTCTTCCATATCAGATGCAATATCTTCAATGTTAAGTTCCACCTCAGCATTCTTTTCATCCCATCTTACTTTATCCCAGATCTCGGCACGCTTTCCCATGCCGATAAATACAACTTCTTTATCCAGATGTGCAAATGTACGAAGCACAGAAGGGATTAGAGTTCTGCCTTGTTTATCAAGGTCGCCGTCCGCTGCACTTCCTTGAAAGAAATATGCAAACGCACGTGCTTTTTTATCAGTGGTGGTTGGTAATGCATTAAGTTTTTCTTCAAAAGCCTTCCATTCTGCTTCCGGATACACGTACAGACAATTCTCCATTCCCTTTGTGATGACGAAATGCTCCCCTAGATCGTCACGAAACTTAGCCGGAATGATCAGACGTCCTTTTGCATCAATATTATGACTGTACTCTCCTTTCAACATAGAATTCTCCTTTTCTCAGTGATATATTCTGAAATTCAACCGGGATGAACCAAAATCCTTCCTTGGTCTCTCCGTCTTCATCCACTTTTCTACCACTTCGTTCCACTTTTCACCACTTTCTACCACTTGAACCCATTGTAAACTACTTTTTTATGCTTTTCAAGACCTTTTAGGAAATTAAGATAATTTTAAGGCAAAAAAATAGTGAACAGGAAATTCCTGTTCACTCATATTTTTTCTTAATTATTCTCTTAATCTGTAGTCGTGCTACTTCCGGTTAAAGACTGACTATAACTGGTAACTGCAGAATAGTCAACTGTTACTTTTTGTTTTGGACGCTTGGACTCATATATATTATATACAGAAACTCCTGCCATGCCAATCAATGCTGCTGCTACAATACATGCCACACCTCTTCGTAAATAGCGCTCTATCTTTTCTTTTTTCATCTGTTTTTTTCGATTTTTCTTTTCTTCTTTATATTTATCTACTTTTGCCTGGCTCATAGTCTTCTTGCTCCTTTTTCATCCGATTTCAATGTATTCATTTTAACACATCCTTCCGGATTATACAACTACAATCACACCTCCATCAGCTGCATACATACTGCTGATTCCTGCAGTATCCACAATAATAATGTCTTTATATTTGGCTTTCCCGAGAAGCATGTTCTTTACCGATTCTGCACGTTCTCTACAGTTACAATGTGCAATCGCCAATATCTTTTCTTCTGGATTTTTTAAGTCAGACGCCACTTCTTCTACCATTCTGGCCAGTCCCTTTTTCATTCCTCTTGCATTTGCAAGCTGCTGGATACTTCCTTCCGGCGTAGATCCCATTACCGGCTTAATATTTAACGCTGTGGCAACAACTGCTTTTAATCCTTTCAATCTTCCGTTCTTTTTCAGAATATCCAACGTTTCTAACAGGAAATATGTGTGCTGTTCTTCAATATAAGCCTCTACCGTTTCAATCACTTCCTGAAAACCAAGTCCTTTTTCTTCACATTCTGCAATCTTCAGACCAATTAAAGTCTCTCCCACCGATGCAGATCTGGAATTGAATACATAAATATCTTTCTCTCCATATTCTTCTTCGTATAGACTCTTTCCAAGCACTGCACTATTATAAGAACCGCTGAGCTCCGATGATAATGTCACTGCATATACGTGCTCTTCATCACAATGATATTCTTCCATATACCGTTCTGGTGACGGACATGATGACTTTGGACACACGCTTGTCTCTCGGATCCGTTTTAAGAAATCAGCCTGATCAAATGTCTCATCATCTATGATATGATATCCATCTACATCAATCTGTAGGGAAGCCGTCTGAAAATGTCCCGTTTTTTTCATCTCTTCTGTTAATTCCCCACAACTATCTATGATAATTTTGTAACTCATATTCTTCCTCCTAATGTGGCTTTTTGTAAACACCCTATATAATTGATATTAAAACTCTTTTCAAACCACTCATTTCTATTAGAAGTAGTTTTTAATACTACATTATTCATCATAGCATATTTATACCAGAAATGAAAGTCTTTTATTCAGCAATTTTAATCTTGGCCGAAACTCCCAGAGCCAGTCCCATCTCTGCCATTAAAAATAAAACCGATGTACCTCCATAACTAATAAACGGAAGTGTAATTCCAGTTGTCGGAATGCAGTTAATAACTACCATCACGTTCAAAATAACCTGTAGTGCAATGTGTGCGAATATTCCAGTTACTACCAAAGACCCATACAGATCCGGCGCATTCTGTGCAATAAACAAAAGTCTGTATAATAGCATTCCAAATAAAACCAGTACCATGATTGCACCAAATACCCCTAACTCCTCACATATAATAGAAAGAATCATATCATTCTGTACTTCTGGAATAATCATTTTCTGTGCACTGTTGCCCAGTCCTTTTCCAAAAAAACCACCTGAGCCAATTGCATATAATGCCTGCATGATCTGATATCCACCTTCAGATGCATATTTCTCCGGATTCACCCAGACAAGAATACGTCTAAGACGGAAGTTCCCACTGGTATCCATTGCCATTCCCAGAAGTCTTGCACCAATGATCCCCAGCACTATACCTCCTACTGCCACTACAATAAATATCCTTGTCTTCGGATGTACTACAAAAATCGTAATACAGGTAATTCCCATAACAATGATCGCAGTACTTAAGTTATCTGTGATCAAAAATACGACTGCCGCCGAAAAGCCGCCCCATGCCAGAACTTTTGCAATTCCTTTCAATGTCCTGATTTCTTTTCCCATTGTACAGATCAATGCAGGAATAAACAATATGATTGCAATCTTCGCAATCTCCGCCGGCTGCAACTGCTGGCCAAACGGAAGTTTTATCCATCTTTTTGCTCCATTTACTTCTTTTCCGAGCGGCGTCTTTACCAGAAACATCATAAAAATAGAAATGAAATAAAACAATTTTGATTTATCTATATACCAGTGATAATCAATCTTACTTACAATCCACATTCCGGCAAATCCGGCAATACAGAACACAAGCTGTCTTTTAAAATAGAACAGACTGTCTCCCTCCTGCTTCATCATCGCACCGTAGGAACTTGTACTGTATAACATAACCAGTCCAAAACAAACCAGACAGATTAAAACCGCCAGCAGACTATAATCAAAATATACAATGCTTTTTCCTTTTTTTCTTATTTTTTTCTTTTCTTTTACTCTTGTATTTACTGTTTGATAATTTGCCATATTTCTACTCTCCAATCGTATCTATTATACTCAGATATGTCATCAAAAACAACTGTATGATTCACAACTTTCTCTTAATTTCATACAATATTATTGCATAACCTTACTGAAAGGAGTATATGAAATGCCAAATTATCGTTATAATACACCGGATTATATGCGTCAGAATCATTCCAACGGATGTCATGTCGGTGGAAGCAGCCGGACAATTCCGGCCTCTGTATCACCTTCTGTCCCATCCCGCCCTTGCTGTAATATTCATGACCATGACAAATTAGCCGGACTTTCGGTTGCAATGGCCTATGTTCCGTGGCAGGAATGGCGTTCCCTCTATGAAGTTGAAAAAGGATTCCGGTGTGGAACTATTTTTGCCGAATTGAATCTTCCATTCTGCTGGAAAGGTGGTGGTTCACGATGAACGAAAACAAACCTTGTAAAAAAGATCTTCTAGAATGGATCAATGTTGTAAGTTTTGCTGTTGATGATGTGAAATTGTTTCTTGATACGCACCCAAACTGCCCTGAAGCACTTGAGTTTTTTGATGAATTCAAAAAGCAGCGTGTGCAGGCATTAAAAGAATATGCAAAATATTACGGACCACTTACACTGGATACTGCAAATACCCTTATGGATTACTGGAAATGGATCAATGAACCGTGGCCATGGCAGGAAGGAGGATGTTAATTTATGTGGAATTATGAAAAGAGACTGCAATATCCGGTTAAGATTACGCAGACCAATCCGAAGATTGCACAGATTATTCTTACGCAATTTGGTGGACCTGACGGAGAGCTTGGTGCTGCGATGCGCTATCTTGCACAGCGGTATACTATGCCTTATAAGGAAGTTACCGGAATCCTGACAGACATCGGCACAGAAGAACTGGCACATCTCGAGATCATCTGTGCCATTGTACATCAGCTCACCCGTAACCTGACTCCGGAACAACTTGAAAAATCCGGCTTTGACAAATATTATGTTGATCATACACTTGCACTGTGGCCGCAGGCAGCCAGTGGAACGCCTTGGAGTGCTACAACATTTCAGTCTAAAGGCGATCCGATTACGGATCTGCATGAAGACATGGCCGCAGATGGTGCGATTGTGTAAAGACAACATTTAATGTTTTAAAGATAGTTCCCGAACATCTGGCATACTAGTTGCCAGATGTGAGAACCTTAGAAATTCCAATGTATTTCAATAGGTACATTTTTTGTTACAGGGTCTTTTTTTCCAACCAATATGTAATCAATCAGTTTATCAACAATTTCCCTGTCTAAATGTTCAAGATTTGTATATTGCTCAATTAACTGGCGTCGATTATCACCAGCTTGAATTTTTCTTTCAATAACATCAAGCTTTTTCTGCGAATCAATTACCAGTTTTTCAAGCCTTTCTTTTTCTGTCGAGAAGTCTTTGGATAATTCTAAGAAGTCGGTTTCGGATAATATTCCCTTTACTTTGTCTAAATACAACTCACGGATTCCTTTTGTATATTCAGAAATCTTTTTTTGATAGGCAACTATTTCCATATTTACTTCTTCTTGCTGTTCCCGTAAATTATTATTAAACTGAACATTTTCTATAAGTTCGTCTTTATTAAGGTACTCAGCAGATAATTTATTGATTTCATCAATTACTGCTTTTTCCAATTTGGGAACAGAAATAAATGAACCAATACAGGAATCTTTTGCAACGTGTCTGGTTGGACACTGTAAATAACGTCGTCCATCTCGTTGCTTATTTGTGCGTAACGTATAACCACAATTCATGCACCGAGCTTTTCTGGCGAATAAACCTATTTGTCCAACTGTAAACGGTTTGGCTTTTTGAGCTATCAATGCCTGCACATTATCCCATAATTCTCTATCTATAATAGGTTCATGTGTTCCCTCTACTCTATACCATTGGTCTTTAGGTCTTGGCTTATTTTGTTTAGTTTTGTATGAAACACTTCCATATTTTCCTTGAACCATATTACCAATATATATTTCGTTGATGAGCATATCTGATATAGCAAAATACTTCCATAAGGTACTGTTTTGAGTCCTAGGTTGCTTATATCGTAAATCATGAAGTCGTTTATATTCTGTTGGATTGGGAATTCCTCTGTCATTCAATATACGTGCAATTGCTGTCTTTCCATATCCCTGTGAAAATAATGTAAAAACTTCTCTGACGACTTTGGCGGCTTCTTCATCAATAATCAAATGTCCCTTTTGATCGGGGTCTTTCTTGTATCCATATAAAGCAAATGCCCCGATATGATATCCATTTTTTCTCCTGTCAGTCAGAACACTTTTTATATTCTCTGACATATCCTCTAAATACCATTCATTCACCAGACCGTTAATCTGTCTTGATTTTTTATTTCCCTTATTAGCAGTGTCCGCATTATCTACAATACTGATAAACCGAATCCCCCACACAGGGAAAAGACCGTGGATATATTTTTCCACCAATTCAAGCTCTCTGGTAAATCTTGATTGTGTCTTACAAAGGACTATATCAAATTTATGATTTTCAGCGTCATTTAACAGTCGATTAAATTCCGGACGCCGTCTATCAGAGCCGGTGTAATCATCATCACTATATATATTGTAGACTTCCCAGCCTTGCTCTAATGAGTATTGGAGTAACATTGATTTTTGATTCTGAATACTGTTACTGTCGTCTGTTTCTGATTGTTTGTTTCTATCTTCTTCTGATAATCGGCAATAAATAGCAACTCTTAATTTTGATGTTGTCATAAGTCTTTCTCCTTTTTCCAGAGAAGACAAAACAAACTATCTCTACATGATGTCATTATAACATCTAGCAGGATAGTTTGTCTATTATCTGGCAGGTGTTGCCTTTCTGTTGCTTTTTTCATATTGGTTGATAAGTTCAACCCATTTCAAAGTAAATGCTGTTGCTAATGCCGTCTTATCACAATTTTTAAAAACATTTTTGCAAACTATATTTGTGTCATTCGCCATTGAATCACCTCACTTGCGTATATTTAAGACTATGCAAAAATGCTTGTTCGTTATGAAAGATTGTTTATATATAATAAGGTAACAATCAGATGGCTCTGGCAAGCTCCACTGGTGTTTCAACCATTCCCATTCCGATGGGCGAACCGTACTTCTACGGGTGTATCATTATTCAGATATACAGGTCTTGGCAATAGCTTTTCCACAAGCTATCCGTGGGACATTGAAATAATCGCTCATCAAATCACCCCTTTCACCGTCATGGCGGTTCAATCCACTGGCTCGTTGTATATCAAACGTATCTGATTGTTATATTCAATTTTCAAGGTGCGATTTTTGCCTTAAACTACCTCAACTTCAAATTTCAAAATCATTTCCATAAGAGCGGTTCTGATTCTGCCTTTGAGTTCTGTGTCTACTGCTATGTAAATATTCCCGTATTCGTCATACAATGGACGTAAGCTGGCTTTTGAAATGTATGCGTCATAATGTTTCAGCACTTTTTCTATTGCCTGTACATCACCATCTGCCGAAAGAGATATAACAGTAAAAGACGGGCATTTGTCTGCGGATTTCATCATTCGTCCTCCTGTAAATACTTTTTGATTTCTTCCAATGAACTTCTACGGTTGCGGAAAGAAGTGCTACGGTCAATCTGTAACAAATCGGCAATTTCAGCGTCCGACATTTCCAGAAAATAAAACATCAGTAAAATATCTAGTTTCTTTTCTGGTAAAATCTTCAATGCGTCTGCCAACTGTTCATTATTAACCTTTACCTTTGTTCCCAATACCTCGAAACAAGAATAATCGCTGTCGTAATCGTCTGTAATACCTACATGATTTAATTCCTGCTCCGGCAATTCAGAGAAAGCTATCTCGTGTGTTGCCCGTCTGGACAGCTCTCTTTGATAATCTTTTACTGTCGTGTCAATAACACGCTTTACAAGACAATCAAATTGAAGTCGAATAGCTGTCTGGAAAGAAGAGGGTTTCATGTTCTCACCCCCTTTCTGGCTAAATTGAAAGGGGATAAGAACTCCTTGTCCCTTTTCGCACTAACACTCGTCTGGCGATTGCGATTTGTTGCACGAAAAGCAAAGAATTTACAAACTTCTTTTAAATAGAAAAAAAGCACTAAGGCAATACAGATGTTGTACTGACTTTGTGCTTTCTGAATATTTCCTATTGTGTGATGTGAAAAACCACATTCAAGGGTGTAATTCGTTACTGCATAAGCTGGAATTTTTTTAGCTGTAAGATAAATAGATATTTACAGTTTTGTTGCAATGCAGTTACCTCCGAGAACCGCAAAACAAAACCTTTTGTTGGAAATAAAAAAGCGGTTTTGATCGCTAAGAAATGAATAAATATTGAGACATTTAAAAAGAACACTACTCATAGCGGTTTTTTTATTAACCTCACAAGTAGTATTTTGTTTTAAAATGCAAAATATGAACTCACGAACCTACATATACGTTTTTCAATACCTGTTGATTTACCAACAGGAACTGTAAAATGTAGTGAGGTGATTACATATGCGTAAAAAAGAAGATAAATACGATTTTAGAGCGTTTGGTCTGGCAATCAAACAAGCTCGGATAAAGCAGGGTCTTACCCGTGAGCAGGTGGGAGCTATGATTGAAATTGACCCACGCTATTTAACAAACATCGAGAACAAAGGACAGCACCCAAGTTTACAGGTGCTTTATGACCTTGTTCATTTACTTAATATATCTGCTGATGAATTTTTCTTACCTGCCTCTGATCTGGTAAAAAGCACCAGAAGACGGCAGTTAGAAAAGCAACTTGATACTATGTCCGAAAAGGACTTAATCATCATTGAAAGTGTTGCTGATGGAATTATTAAGTCAAAGGAAGTGGAGGACGAGTAATCCTCCACCTTGCATATTCAATAAAATAAGCCGATAACCCAAGAAATTCTTAATCTGCGGTGGTCGGGCTTTTTTTTGATAAGCTGAAATGTGTCGTACTTTGTCGATACGCTATATATATCATGGCAACTACCTCCATTAGTCGTCGAAATTTAGGAATGGCGCGTGAAAATACCTCTGCTCTGCGACGGCTTCTTTTCTTTTGTCGTTGTCCGGCAGAATGTAGTTATATTCTTTACCTATATGCTATATGGAAAGTTTGTAGATTTCATAAAGATTTGAAAAAATAATGAGCGATACCGCAGTATCGCCCACTAACTTTTTAATATGGAATTTTAATTATAACCTGTGCGCCGCCAGTCTTTTTAGAATTGCTTAAAATAAGCTGACCGTCATGTTGTTTGATAATGCTGCTCGTGATATAAAGTCCCATACCAAAGTGCATATTAGAAGTTCTGCTTTTGTCGCCCATGAAAAACTGTTCTTGTGCATGGTGTAGGGTCTCTGGCGTGAAGCCGCTTCCCTCGTCTGTTATGGATATGTGCAAAAAGCAGTCTGTCATTTGCGCTGTTACATAAATTGTCCCCTGTGTTGGAGAGTAGTCTAACGCATTGCTTATCACATTCATAATTGCCCGTTCCAACAGCAACTTATCCGCTTTGAGTGCGCCCAGGTCAGCTCCCGTTTCCATGTGCAGACAAATTCCTTTAGTAAGGCATAAAGAGCTTGCCTGCGTTTCAATCCGTCTCATGTAATCAGCTATATCAAATTTTTCTAAATGAAGCTGATACCCGGCGACTGTCCGGGAAATGTCAATTAACGTCTTAATATAAATGCCTATCTGCTCGGAACTTTCAGTGATGTAACCCGCATATAGACGTTGCTCGTCGTCAAGCTCTGTTTCACTTATCAAATCAATATTTCCTTGAATGACGGTCAAAGGTGTTTTCAAATCATGAGCGAGTGCTGCAATCTGTTCTCTTTGTAATTGTTCCGCGTGCCATTGCTTCTCTAAAGATATTTTCAGATTATCTTTCATATTAGCAAAAGAACAAAGTACATCCTCAAATTCTTTGATTTTTGAATGTCCCACTTCAAAATCAAGATTTTGTCCGGCAACCTGCCTTGTTGCTTCAAAAAGCGGGGAGAGCTGCGCCCGCATATTTTTTGCAAACTTCGCTATCAATATCACGCATACCGCAATACAATTGATTGCTATGAGAATATAAAGCAGAATTTCCGGTGAGGGAAAATGTTCATAAAGCCATTCATTTGTAAATTGTGAGCCGATGTAATATTGTAGCACCACATATTCATTTTCGCGGGTCACAAGCAAATACTGTTTGTTGAGGTTTGTATTTATCTTCCCAGATATTGCGTATTCCATAGCCCGGTCTAAATCGTCGCCCTCTAAGGTCGTTTCTGTCACTTGATAATTCTTATCCAGCACCAAATACTTGCAACCCATAGGAAGTTGCACATCTGTCAAATCCGGCGTTGCAGCAATAACAGGAACAAGTTTTTTTGCACTGCGTTCTGAATAATCCGCATAGGTAATAAGTCCCGTACTGGTTCCGGCTAAAATAAGACTGAATGGTATCACCACCGCACCTATTAGCCCAATCAGAATCATACATAAGAATTTCCAAAAAGACGCTTTCAGTGATGTTGTTTTCTTCATTCCCATTTATACCCAATCCCCCAGACTGTCGCTATCGGCTGAATATCCAGTTTGTTTAATTTTGCCCGGATATTTTTGATATGAGTAGAAATTGTAGAATTATCACTGTCGCCCTCTAAGCTGAAAACCGCTTCGTAAATCTGTTCTTTTGAAAATACCTGTCCTTTGTTCCTTGCAAGATATTCACAAATCAGATATTCGCTTTTGGTTAAGATAACGGGCATGTTATCTACCCGTAATTCTTTTGCAGATAAATCAATTTTTATTCGGTCAAAGGTAAGTGCGGTATGGCGTTCCCTGTGTTCACGCCGTAAGTGGGCGTTTACCCTCGCCCGTAATTCTGCAATTCGGAAAGGTTTTGTCAGATAGTCGTCTGCTCCCAGACCAAGCCCAAATGTGATGTCATGTTCCATTGTCTTTGCAGTCAGAAAAAGAATAGGGTAGTCCACAAGGGAACGGATTTTATCACAATAAGAAAAACCATCTATATCCGGCATCATAATATCCAGTATAATCAAATCGTACCTATTCAGTTTATCAAGCGGCACCTGTGCAGCAGAGGTATAGGCAGTTACAAAATGCCCGTCCTTTTGCAGTCCATTTTTCACAAGCTCTAAAATAGCCTGTTCATCATCAATCATAAGGATCGCTGCCATATTGTTGCCTCCTTTCGTTGTCGTTTTCAGTATAGCACAAGCTACAAGGGCAGGAAAGCTGTCATTGTCGCTTTGCAATATAGTAGTTATCATTTACATTGACCGCAACCGCTTCAGCTTTATCGGTTCCGTAAATCTCATAAATATCTGTGTAAAACCAATTCTCCCGCCCTTGTCCAGCATTTTCCCCGTACCAATCAATCTTGCTTAAATCTTCCTTTGACAAAGGGATTTTCGTTTCTGTATCGAATGTAACACTTTCTGCAAGAATATCAATGTAGCTGCCTAATTCATCATCCGATACCATATCAGACGTTACTTGATAAATCGTCCCCCCACAAAGGAGTTGTGTTGCATTTTCTGGATTGACTTCAAAGCTGCCGTTTATAGATTTTTCTGTTTTCTTAAAATCAAAAACCATATCGTTATCCTTGACATTCTCGCTGATAACAGCTTTATGATACCCACCATTTATATCTACAATCAGATAAGCATCTGCGTTAGGAGCTGCATATACATTGAGGAAAGGAATAATGTAAGCGGCTTCTGGTGCTTTCTCTGCCAAATCCGCTAAAGAATGAAAGGTAGCCGTTTCAACATTTTCTTGCAGCAATATTTTCCCTTTTTCATCTATGGCTGCCAGTTGCCGGATATATCCAATCCATTCTCCAAGCCCACCATTCGATACGGTATCTGCCAAAATCGTGTAATTGTTGCCCTTATAGGAAAATCGTGTTACGTTTTCCGTATCCAGATAACATTGTTCTTTGTCACTGGAATATTCTTTGATTTTATCCTGTAAAGAGCAGCCGGCAAGAGCGGCACAAACAATAAAAGCAAACAGCACAAACATAATCCGTTTTTTATTCATAATTTTTTCGCCCCTCCCAATGAGAAAACCATAGTAAAGTCAATAACACGCCGCCTATTGTTAATGCAGCAATCCATATCCATTCTGTTACATGAACAGAAAGCCCATTGTTCAAAACATCATGCACCCAGTTCATAGACCATGCAAAGGGGATATACCGCCATATTCCTTTTAACTCAATATTACTGTATAGAATACATTGCAGGCTTTCAAATACACCCAAAAACAATGAGATACCCAGTCCAAACCGAAAGCTAAAGAATAAATGCAGAGCATAAATAATTAAATTGTAAAATGCCATTCCTGCGGCTGCTTTAACTAACATACTCAGTTGTACGGTATCAGCTATTTTTAAAAAATGAACGCCAAGCAGAAAGACAAGAAACAGATAAAACAGCGCAGCTATTCCTGCTCCATATAAAACGACCAATTTTGTCAGCATAACTTTATATCGGTTAGGTACTTCAAGCAATATTTGAAAGTGTGAAGCCTTTTCTTCTAATAAGACATTCAGGCTAACGATAACACTTATCAGCAAAGGAAAAACGGTTGCTGTAATCTCCAATATCATTTTTAACTTTTTGTAATCCGCTGTGCTTCCATATAAGACATAGTAAACAATAAACAGCAATGCCCCAACAACAGGCAGACATAAATGCATCGTCCAAAACGGCGTATGCTTCACTTTTACCAGTTCAGAATGAACCGCTCCAAGAAAGCCCATACTGTTTACCTCCTTTTTGAAAAATCCTTTGCGTCCACAAAAGATAATACAACGAATAAGAATATTGATAGTGCAATAGAGATAAAAACGGTTGTGGAAAAGCCGGGATTTCCTGCAAAAGTTCCGTTTAGGTCAATCCCCATAAGCGGCTCTGCCAGTTTCGCCGCCCAACAATACGGCATGAGCCACCAAACGGCTGTGTTTCCCAACGAGACAGGAAGAAGTATTCCAGGTACGGTATTTAGTATTATCGGCACAAACAGCCCTGTTTTACGCGCAAGATACAAGCATAACGGGATTTGCCAGACGGACGCGAGAGCAATCGCTATGCAACCTGCTATACTCTGTGGGACAGAATATACCGCCGTTTCCGGGGAAATGATATTGCTGCTTGAGATAAGTAATGCTAAAAATATTCCTGCTACAAGCAGCTTTTCAATCAGAATAATTCCTTTTGCCATTTCAAATTTTGAAAGGTTCAAGGGCATAGAAAATACAGAATAATATTTCCCTGCGCTTTCTTCTTTCCGGTGTGATAAGGAACATAAAATTGCGATTGCTCCCGGAAGCAGGAACTCATACCACCAGTAAAGCGTCATATATTGAAAACCGATGAAGCCGCCCACTATCCATGCAAAAATAGCTGTGATAAGTGGAATGATGAAAAGCAGCTTGTTTGATATTGTCCTTTTGAATTTCAAATGTTCTGATTTTAAGTAGTTCATGCCTTACCCCTCCCTGTGGTTATTTTTTACAACGTCCATAAAAAGCTGTTCCAAATTTTCATTCGCATTAAGTTTCCCCTCATAGCCTAAGACACCGCCCGCAATAATGCCGATATGGTCTGCTGTCTGCTGCACCTCGGAAAGAATATGACTGGATAAAATAACGGTAATTCCCTTTGCCGGAAAGGAACGGATAAGCTCCCTAAGTTTTTCAATCCCCACCGGGTCAAGACCGTTTGTAGGCTCGTCAAGAATAAGCAGCTTCGGACTATTTAATAATGCAATCGCAATTCCAAGCCGTTGCTTCATTCCAAGAGAAAACTGTCCGGCTCTTTTTCTGCCTGTTTCTGTCAGCCGGACGATTTGGAGCACTTCCTCAATCTTTTTGTCTGTCAGCCCTAAAAGGGTTGACCTAACTTTCAGATTTTCATAGGCGGTTAAATTCTCATAAAGCGGCGGCATTTCAATCAATGCCCCGATGTGGTTTAAGTCGCTTCTCTGCCATGTGTGACCGTCAAACTCAATGCTTCCAGATGTCGGCTTCAAAATGCCTGTTATCATTTTGAGTGTTGTGGACTTTCCGGCTCCGTTTGCTCCTAACAATCCATAGACAGAGTTTTTTTCAATGTTCAGCGATATGTTATTTACGGCTGTCTGCCCACTGAATGATTTGCAGAGATTTGTTGTTTTCAAAATTATACTCATATTTTGTACTATCCTTTCTTTTGATTATGCTAAAAGGATAGCTGTAAATTTTGAAGATTTCATAAAGAAAATAGAATTTCCCAGAATAATATAATATCCCTTTCTATAAGGTAGAACGATTGAGAGCCACAAAAAGATAATGCATAAACAAAATTTTTTCAAAAAACATAATGACAAACTGTCTAATTTATTTCTCTCATAAGATAAAAACAATTATAACGCGCTAAAAGTATTACTGCAAAATATCCGGCAAAAAATAAATAGGACTTACACTTCAAAATGCAAGCCCTAATCTTATGCTATCCTACAATCTTCCAGTTATCGTCCTTATGAAGCACAAGCTCATACTGCGAAATTTGCGTCATTTTCGACTTGTTATCCAGATATTTCACAGACACACTGACCTTGAGGTTATCGCCATCTTTGGTAAAGACAGGATTTACCAGTTCTGAAAATACATAATCGCCGGATACAGGAGCAAGCACACCGTCTTTGACATAGTAGGCAAGTTCTTTCTCCGTAGCGGTAGGGTACAGTTTGAAGAATGTTTCCAAGAAAGCGGTAGCGTCCTTAACTGTGTCAGAGCTAACACTGACATCTGCTTCCTGTGCTTTTGGCTCATACTTTGATTTCTGTACTGCCGGAGCAAGGGTGGGATTTTGGGTAATGACCATTGCACCGTCCTTATCCACATGAACCGTCACCGTGTAGTTTTCTACAACTGCCTGTGTCTGTTCTCCCTCTTTTACCTGCTGATCTACTTCGTAGTCAACGGTAAAATCGTCCGTACCAGACTGTTCCACATTCCAGACCAGCACATTTGTAACAGTGGCACTGGTTGGTATATCTGTTCGGATAGTATCGGCGTTCAAATCCTGCAATTCTTTGGTCAGATATTTACTGATTTCTGTTGTCCTTGCTTCAATCGCTTCCTTGCTGGTATCCCATGTGTAGTAGGCTTTCGCAAAGTTCTTGACAAAATTTTCAATCCCGTTGGTGTCGTTCAACTTTAACTGAATGATTTCTTTTTCGTGCACTGTGTGGGTATCAATGGCGGTAAAGTTCTTGTACATGCCAAAACTGGTGCTTGCAAGAAGTACCGCCCACAAAAGCAGGACAGATTTCTTGTGTGTCCCGACTTTCATGGTACGCACTTTCTTTTCTTTGGGTTCTTTCATTGTTTTTTCTTTCTTCTTAAACATATTTCAAGTCCTTTCTATTGCTTAATTCTTCCGGCACAAATGATGTGCTGTTGCCAGTAGGCAGAGGTCAAATCGGTATAACCAATGGGATTTCCGGCATGGTACATCTGATTATTTCCAGCATAAATACCCACATGGGTAACATAGTCACTGGTATTGTAAGTGGAATGGAAAAATACCAAATCGCCAGCCTGTGCCTGTGACAATGGGATATGCTGTGTTGCGTCATACTGTGCCTGTGCAGTTCGTGGCAAACTAATTCCGGCTTTTCCGTAGCACCACTGGGTAAGACCAGAACAGTCAAAAGAGGTGTTCGGATTACTGCCACCATAGACATATTTCCAGCCTTGATATTTCAATGCTTCATTCATAACCGCCTGTACGGTTGCGTTGCTGAACTGCTTTACAGTCAGATATTGATTGACCAGCTCCACATAAAACATATTTCCGTAGTTATAACGCCAGCCACCATTTTTACTGACAGCTATCGGAGTGGTATAGGTTACTTTTGTACCGCCGGATTTGTTTTTTGCGAAATTCTCTGCAAGATTGAAACTGTGCTTTTTCCCATTTTTTGCCACATAGTCTGCATAGCCACCACCATAGTTATAGGACTGAATGACCACGTTAATGTCTGTCATACCTTTCCCTTTACAGGAAGAAAGCAGGGACGCAAAATATTTACACCCCTGCTTGATAGAATCCTCTGTACTTAATGAGTTCGGCGGTAACCCCAGACTTTCACTGGACTGCATGACATCGGTAGCTGTACCGCCACTTTCCACCTGTATGATAGCAAGCAAGACATTCACATACTCCGAAATACCGTTTTCTCTGGCGTATTTTTCTACCATTGGCTGATGTTTGAGAACATCTGCTGACAGGTTCATGCCGGAGTAGACCGCCGAATAGCTGTTAGAGTTGTCATCATCTTCGCCGGAAATCAGTATCCCGAAAAAGAGGACGATGGAGAAAAGGACAGGAAATATCGTACCTATGATAA
>CAKRAT010000009.1 GCA_934295165.1 uncultured Dorea sp.
GAATCGTTAAGATCGGTCAGCGTAAAGGTGATGCAGCTATGGAAGTTCTGATCGAACTTGTATAGTTAGAAGTCAATTAAAAAGGGGGAACTACCGAAAGGGTGTTCCTCCTTTTTTGATAAAATTCGATATTGAAACCAGAAAAATATATTATATATGCAAACAGTGACTTTGAACGAAGTGAACGGAACAGTTTGCATATATAATATATTTTTTTCGTACGGAATAATATCTAAGATTTGTTAAAATTCTGACTATAGCGTTAAATTTACTACTATTAACAAATATGATTACAAATTATCAAATAAATGATATAATATCGTTAATATACTTGATATGAGATTATGCAAAAAACAGATAATTACAATTGATATTAACTGTAAATTGAAAACAATAAATGGAAGGTAGGAATAAAGAATGAGCAGACTGGAAATTGCCTCTCCGAAAAGAGCAAAGATTGTAATGGAAGGTCTTTATAAAGACCTGGAAAGAAGAATAGAGTCAAGTCCTCCGGGGTTATGCCCTGTAGATATGGCAAGAGCATTCCTGGAATTATGTCATGCACAGACATGTGGAAAATGTGTTCCCTGTCGTATTGGTTTAGGACAGCTGAATAATTTCATCCGGGAGGTACTGGATGGAAAAGCAACGATGAAGACACTGGATATTATGGAACAGACGGCTCTTTCTATTATGGAATCTGCAGACTGTGCAATTGGGTATGAAGCAGCCAATATGGTATATAAAGGACTGATCGGGTATCGTGATGATTATATTGAACATATCCAGAATGGAAGATGTACCTGTACATACAACCAGCCTGTACCTTGTGTGTCATTATGTCCGGCACATGTAGATATTCCGGGGTATGTGGCACTGGTAGGAGAGGGAAGATATGCAGATGCAATCCGTTTGTTAAGAAAGGACAACCCATTCCCGACCACATGTGGATTTATCTGTGAGCATCCATGTGAAGCCAGATGTAGAAGAAATATGGTAGACGATTCCATCAATATCCGTGGATTAAAACGTGTAGCAGCAGATTTTGCAGGAGAAGTAGATCCGCCACAGTGTGCGCCAAGTACAGGTAAAAAGATTGCAATCCTTGGCGGCGGCCCTGGAGGATTAAGCGCAGCATATTACCTTCAGCTGATGGGACATCAGACAACTGTATATGAGATGCTTCCTGAACTGGGAGGAATGCTTCGTTACGGAATCCCGAACTACAGACTTCCAAAAGAACGTCTGGATGATGATATCCGTGCAATTCTGAAGACAGGAGTACAAATAAAGAATGGTCTGAAGATAGGACAGGATATTACAATCCAGGAATTAAGACAACAGTATGATGTTGTTCTGATCACAATCGGAGCAAGTACAGATAAAAAATTAGGATTAGTGAATGAAGATGCAGACGGAATCCTTTCAGCAGTACAGTTCCTGCGTAATGTAGGAAAGAATCAGATCATGGATCTGACGGGAAAAGAAGTCGCTGTTATCGGTGGAGGTAACGTATCTATGGATGCGGTCCGCACAGCGAAACGTCTGGGGGCAAAGAAGGTAAGCATTGTTTACAGACGAAGAGTTGCAGATATGACGGCACTTCCGGGTGAAATCGAGGGAGCGGTTGCAGAAGGCATCGAATTACAGACACTGAAGGCACCGTCTTCCATTGACGTAGATGAGAATCATCATGTAAAGGGAATCTATGTAACACCTCAGATGGTAAGCTCGATCAGAGATGGAAGAGCAAGCATTAAACCTACAGGAGAAGAGGATATTTACATACCATGCGATGTATTAATCGTGGCAATTGGACAGAATATTGAGACTCATCACTTCGAACAGGCAGGTATTCCGGTTGAACGTGGTAAGATTGTTACAAAGAGCACCGGAGCATTCGAGAACCTTCCGGGAGTATTTGCAGGAGGAGACTGTGCGAGTGGACCGGCTTCGGTTATCAAAGCGATTGCAGCTGCCAAAGTTGTTGCTGCCAACATTGATGAATATCTTGGATATCATCATGAAATTTCCTGCGATGTTGAGATTCCGGAAGCACATCTGGATGACCGTACACCTTGCGGAAGAGTGAATCTTACAGAAAGAGAAGCATGCGAAAGAGTCTGCGATTTTGAGGCAGTGGAAAACTGCATGACAGAAAAAGAAGCGAAACAGGAAGCAGGAAGATGTCTGCGCTGTGATCACTTCGGATACGGTATATTTAAGGGAGGCAGAGAGACATTATGGTAAATCTTACAATAGACGGAAGAGAGATAACAGTAAAAGAGAATACCACGATCATGGAAGCTGCAGCCCAGAACGGGATTCCAATCCCGAAACTTTGTTATTTAAAAGGAATCAATGAAATTGCGGCCTGTCGTGTCTGCGTGGTAGAACTGGAAGGAAAAGAGAAACTGATTACTTCCTGCAATAATGTTGCAAAAGAAGGTATGGTCATTCATACAAACAGCCCGAAAGTAAGAAGACACAGAAGAACGACAGTAGAGTTGATTCTGTCACAGCATGACTGCGAATGTGTAACCTGTTCAAGAAGTGGGAACTGCAGTCTGCAGACGGTTGCAAATGATCTGAATATTATAGAAATTCCATTTAAGATGGAGATTGAACGCCAGCCATGGAATAAAGAATTCCCGCTGATCAGGGATTCTTCTAAGTGTATCAAATGTATGCGCTGCGTGCAGGTCTGTGAAAAAGTACAGGGACTTGGCATATGGGATGTGGAAGGAACCGGATCAAGAACCACGATCAATGTGGCTGGTCACAGGACAATAGAAGAGGCTGACTGTGCATTATGCGGACAGTGTATTACACATTGCCCGGTTGGTGCATTAAGAGGAAGAGATGATACAGAAGATATATGGGATGCAATTGCAGATCCGGATAAGATTGTAGTTGCACAGGTGGCTCCGGCTGTCAGAACAGCATGGGGCGAGGAATTTGGACTTTCCGATGAAGAAGCAACGGTTGGAAAGATTCTTGATGCTTTGAAGAGAATGGGAGTCGACTATGCATTTGACACCACATTTTCAGCCGACTTGACGATCATGGAAGAAGGGACGGAATTTTTGCACAGATTTACTGCAGGGGAATTAAAAGAGCGTCCGATGTTTACTTCCTGTTGTCCGGGATGGCTTAGATTTATCAAATCACAGTATCCACATCTGGTGAGACAGCTCTCAACTGCAAAATCACCGCAGCAGATGTTTGGAGCAGTGATGAAGACATACTTTGCAGAGAAGCTTGGGGTATCGCCTGAGAAAATCTACACAGTGTCTGTAATGCCATGTGTGGCAAAAAAAGGGGAAAAGGAGATGGAACTGTTCTATCAGGAATATGCGGGACATGATATCGATACAGTTATTACGACAAGAGAACTGACAAAGATGATCAAATCAGCGCATATCAGTCCGGACACACTTGTGGATATTGACAGTGACCGGCCAATGCAGGATGGAACGGGAGCAGGAGTAATTTTTGGAGCAACAGGAGGTGTAATGGAGGCAGCTCTCCGTACTGCATACTATCTGCTTAAGAGTGAGAACCCGGCGGAAGATGCATTTAAAGCTGTAAGAAGCACCGGATTCAATGAGAATGACGGAATCCAGGAGGCAGATTTCCAGATTGATAATGTAACTGTCAGAACGGCTGCGGTCAGTGGTCTGGGGAATGCCCGGGCGCTTCTGGACCGTATTAACAAAGGAGAAGTACATTACGATTTTGTAGAAGTCATGGCTTGTCCTGGAGGATGCGTAGGAGGCGGCGGACAGCCAATCCACGATGGAAGAGAGATGGCATATGAAAGAGGCCGGAAGCTCTATCATCTGGATGAGAATGCAAAACGCAGATTTTCGCATGAGAATCAGGACGTGCGGAAAATGTATGAAGAATATTTTGTAAAACCGAACTCACCGAAATCACACATGCTGTTACATACAGAGCATAAACTGGATAGATTTTAAACATCAGATTACAGGTCGAAAATCACACGGTGAAAAGCTATCTGTTAAAGAATTATCAAATATGTGAAAAAAATGTCAAGATGTTATTGACAAAGAATTAACAAGCGGTTATACTTAGACCATCGAAAACAAACAAAAACTCACAGGAGGATAATCAACATGGCGACAAAGAAAAAAGAGAATGTAGTACCAGAGATTATTGACAATGTAGAAGCTCTCGAAGCTAAGATGAAAGCAATGAGAGAAGCTCAGAAAAAATTTGCTACCTATACACAGGAACAGGTAGACAAGATCTTTTTTGAAGCAGCGATGGCAGCAAATAAGATGCGTATCCCACTCGCTAAGATGGCAGTAGAAGAGACAGGACGTGGTCTTGTAGAAGATAAGATTATCAAAAACCATTACGCAGCTGAGTACATTTATAATAAGTATAAAAATGACAAGACATGCGGCGTGATCGAAGAAGACAAAGCGTACGGAATTAAAAAGATTGCAGAACCAGTTGGTCTGGTAGCAGCGGTTATCCCAACTACAAACCCGACATCAACAGCAATCTTCAAAACATTGATCTGTTTGAAAACAAGAAATGCAATCATCATCAGCCCACACCCGGCAGCAAAGGCATGTACAATTGCAGCAGCGAAAGTTGTTCTTGATGCAGCAGTAAAAGCCGGAGCACCGGAAGGAATCATCGGATGGATTGATGTTCCTTCATTAGAGCTGACAACAACAGTTATGAAAGATGCAGATGAGATTCTTGCAACAGGTGGTCCTGGAATGGTTAAATCTGCATACTCTTCAGGAAAACCGGCACTTGGTGTTGGACCTGGTAACACACCTGTTATCATTGATGATTCCGCAGATATTAAGATGGCAGTTAACTCCATCATCCATTCTAAGACATTTGACAATGGTATGATCTGTGCTTCTGAACAGTCAGTAACTGTACTGGACAGCATCTATGATGAAGTTAAGAAAGAATTTGCATACCGTGGATGCTACTTCCTCAAAAAGGGAGAAGAACTTGATAAAGTTCGTAAGACAATCATCATCAACGGTGCATTAAATAATAAGATTCCTGGAAAATCAGCATATGAGATCGCTAAGTTAGCAGGTGTTGAAGTACCAAAAGCTACAAAGATCCTGATCGGTGAAGTAGAATCTGTTGATATTTCAGAAGAATTTGCACATGAGAAATTATCTCCTGTACTGGCTATGTACAGAGCGAAGACATTTGATGAAGCTCTTGCAAAAGCAGAACAGCTTGTTGCTGACGGTGGATATGGACATACATCATCACTTTATGTACATCCGGCTCAGACAGAAAAGATCGAGAAACATCAGCAGGCTATGAAGACTTGCCGTATCCTGATCAATACACCTTCATCACAGGGTGGTATCGGAGATCTTTATAACTTTGGTCTTGCTCCATCTCTTACACTTGGATGTGGTTCTTGGGGAGGAAACTCTGTATCTGAGAACGTAGGTGTGAAACACCTGATCAATATCAAGACAGTTGCAGAGAGGAGAGAAAACATGCTGTGGTTTAGAACACCTGAAAAAGTATACTTTAAGAAAGGCTGCATGCCTGTAGCATTAGATGAACTCGGAACTGTAATGCACAAGAAGAAAGCGTTCATCGTAACAGACAGTTTCCTGTACAAGAATGGTTATGTAAAACCAATCGAAGATAAATTAGATCAGATGGGAATCCAGCATACATGCTTCTTTGAAGTAGCTCCGGATCCAACTCTGCAGTGTGCTAGAAGAGGTGTAGAACAGATCAGAGCATTCGAGCCTGACACAATCATCGCTCTTGGTGGTGGATCTGCAATGGATGCTGGAAAGATCATGTGGTTAATGTATGAGCATCCGGAAGCAAAATTCGAAGATATGGCTATGGACTTCATGGATATCCGTAAGAGAGTATATACATTCCCTAAGATGGGAGAGAAAGCTTACTTCGTAGCAATTCCGACATCTTCAGGAACTGGTTCAGAAGTAACTCCATTCGCGATCATCACAGATGCAGATACAGGAGTAAAATGGCCTATCACAGACTACGAATTAATGCCTAATATGGCTATCGTAGATGTTGACAATGCAATGACAGCACCTAAGGGACTGACAAGTGCATCTGGTATTGATGTTATGACACATGCAATCGAGGCTTATGTTTCTATCATGGCTACAGACTATACAGACGGTCTTGCTATGAAGGCAGTAAAAGCTGTATTTGATTACTTACCATCTGCATATGAGAATGGTGCTAACGATCCGATCGCAAGAGAGAAGATGGCAAATGCTTCCTGCATGGCTGGTATGGCATTCGCAAATGCATTCCTTGGACTGAACCATTCAATGGCTCACAAACTTGGAGCATTCCATCACCTGCCACACGGTATTGCTAACGCTGTAATCCTTACAGATGTAATGCGTTACAATGCTTCAGAAGTACCTACAAGAATGGGAACATTCTCTCAGTATCAGTATCCACATGCACTTGCAAGATACGCCGAATTAGGACGTTTTGCAGGATGCAAAGGTAAGACAGACGAAGAAGTATTCGAGAACTTCATTGCAAAACTGGAAGAACTGAAAGACAAGATCGGTATCAAGAAGACAATCAAAGATTACGGTGTAGATGAGAAATACTTCCTGGATACATTGGATGAGATGACAGAGCAGGCATTCAATGACCAGTGTACAGGGGCTAACCCAAGATATCCTCTTATGAGTGAGATGAAAGAAATCTACCTGAAATGCTATTATGGAAAATAAAAAAGGCGTAAATATAATATCCATGAGTTTTTGTTTGCAGGTTGGATAATGTATTGAGCATAGAAAAAGTGCAGTGTTTACCGCTGCACTTTTTCTTGTGTAAAGAAAGATGTCTTGTGTAAAGAAAGATGAAAAAAAGGGAAGGGACAAATTAGCTTAGAAATACTTTTAGGACCTGCGCGGTAACAAAGGAAATAGACAGACAAAACTGTTAAAAAAATAACAATAAATAAAGATAATAAAAAATAGTGAAAAAAATATCAAAAAACTCTTTAAAAATCTGATAATAAGGTATATAATACAGATAACAAAAAAGAAAAGGGCTAAAGATTCAATAAAAAGGAGGAATCTGTATGAAGCTCGAGAAGAAAAATTTAATCGTAGAGAGACCTTATAAATCAGTTTATAAGACAGAAGAAGGAATTGTAAAAATATTTGCAACAGATCATCCGAAGTCAGCGGTATTTAACGAAGCATTGAATACAGTGAAGGTTGAAGAAACGGGATTAGATATTCCGAAATTGAAAGAGGTAACTCAGATTAATGGAGAATGGGCACTGATCATTGAAAACAGAGAAGGAAAAACTTTGGAAGAAATGATGAAAGTTGACCGTGCAAATCTTGAGAAATATATGTCGGATTTTGTAGATCTGCAGTTGAAAGTACAGAGTAAAACGGCCACAACATTACCAAAATTAAAAGATAAACTGGCGGAAGAAATAAGAAATCTGAAAGTTCTGGATGCAACGGAGCGTTATGAACTGCTGACCAGACTGGAAGGTATGCCGAAACATACAAAATTATGTCATGGTGATTTTAATCCAAGTAATGTAATTGTTGAAAAGAACGGAAAGATGACAGTGATTGACTGGGCACATGCTTCGCAGGGAAATGCAAGTGCAGATGCAGCAATGACATATCTGTTATTTTCATTACACGATCAGGAAAGCGCAGATCTTTATCTTAAGTTATTCTGTAAGAAGAGTGATACTGCAAGACAGTATGTAGAGCAATGGCTGCCAATTGTAGCTGCAGCAGAGCTTGAGAAAGATATCCGTCTGGAAAAAGACTTCCTGATGAAATGGATTGATATTATGGATTATGAATAACCGGCAAGGTTCTAACAAAAATAAGCCTCATTTGAGGCTTATTTTTTATACCAAAGTGTGCAAGAAAAGCTGCCAGTGACAGGTTGTCCGTATAACAGGTTTAGAAAAATACATTTCCGCCGATATTCACTCCGGATACACCTGTTGATGCAGATCTGAACTGCAGACAGTTAATAACCTGAGGATGTCTTGCACCGCCGAGTGCTGCCTGGGCAACGGAATAAGCGGTAGAAGAAGCACCTTTGGCAAGTACCTTATTCAGTGAGCCGTTCCATGTCGGAGCGAACTGACCGGACTGATAGATGACAGCACGTAAAGTGTTCGGGTAAGCAGGACTTGCCACACGGTTCATGATAACCGTTGCAACTGCAAGCATTCCGTCATAGCTGCCTGCTTCGCACTGAAGGATTGCTGCCAGAAGGGCAACATCTGTAGTAGAAGCCGGTGTTGTGCTGTTGTTGTTCGTATTGTTGTTATTATTATTTGTATTGTTGTTCGTATTATTGTTTGTGTTATTACTATTGCTGCTATTGTTATTGTTCGTTGTATTATTAGTTGTTGTGTTAGCTGTCTGATTATTTTTATTCGCGTTTGTATTGTTGTTATCAGTGTTACTTGTTTTGGTCGTTTCCGGCTTTACAGATCCGGATACTGCATTATTCTGTGCAAGTTTTAACGCTTCCTCAGCAGCCCTGGCACGATCTAACTGCGCCTGATAATCTGCAAGTTCACCGGAAGTAGATGAAATTTTTGAACTCAATTCATCACGCTTGCTGGTTAAAGTTTCCTGGAGATCAGAAAGTTTGCTTTGCTGTTGTTCCAGGTCTTTCTGTTTCTGTTCTACATTAGTACGAACCTGCTGTAATTCTTCCAGCATCTGGCGGTCGTACTGACTGATACTGGCAACATATTCTGCTTTGTTCAGAAAATCTCCCATATTATCGGAAGTAAACAATATCTGAACAAGTGATACGCCGCCGCCTTCGTACATGAATTTGATACGGTCTTTCATCGAGTCATATTGTGCTTCTTCATCAAGCTGTGCAGAAGCAAGATCCAGCTTTGATTTTTCAACTTTTGCAGAAAGCGTTTCAATCTGACTAGATGTATCATCCAGTTCCTTGCTTAAAGAAGATAACTGGCTGTTTAGATCATTTAATTCACCTTTTAAACCGGAAGTAGTATTTTCCAGTTCATCTGTGGAAGGTGCCGAATATACCGGAGTACTGACAGAAGCAATTGTTACGGTACAGATGGTAATTGCCAGAGCCGATCGTAATGCTCGTTTCTTTTTCATACTTATCATAAACATATCCTTTCCCTTTTCGCGAATGCTAATATATTATACTACAAAACAGGATATAAAGCAAATCTTTGCCGTACATGCCAGGTTCTGTAGACCTTTTTACGTTTCTTTCGATAGATTAATGATATATTAAACTTTATGTAAACTAATACGGAAAAGGTTTACACAGAGAAGATTTGTGTATAAAATAAGTAAGAAGAATGTCTGAACAAGAGAGGAATATATATAATATGAAAAAATATGAAGAAGAAAATTATAGATATGAAAACATCTGTGATAAGATCTATCCATGGGTAAAAACAGAACTCACAGATTCACATGCATTGAACGGAAAGCATTTTTCAGAAAAAGATGCACCGGTGATCGGATTTCTTGGGGATCTGAATGTTGTGTTTGCGATTAAAAGGGGAGAAGATACGTATGAGATTTTAAAGGATAATATGCTCCCACCGGAATGTGATATTATAGAGTTGTACCACAAATCTTGTGAGAATCTGAACAGAGATGTAGAATTTGTAGTTGCGAATACATGGTACGGTGGTTTTGGAATCGTGGCGGACGGACATCACGAGGCTAGTTCCGTATGTTTCAAACATATCTGGCAGGTATGTGCAGACAAGTTGAAGGATGATCTGGTTATCATGATTCCGAGAAAAGATACAGTTCTTTTCGCACCGTCAGGAAATCAGGAGACTGTTCAGAAAATGATCGGTCACGGAGAACAGGCTTATGAACAGGGAGAAAATAAGATCAGTAAAAGTCTGTATCTGTTTTCAAGAGAAAGAAAGGAATTAGTTACATATGAAAATTAAGACCAGAATGATCGGTATGGATCTGGATGGAACATTGTTAAAGACGGATAAAGAACTGACCGCATATACGAAAGATGTTCTGCGAAGAGCGGCCGATCAGGGGATTATAGTCATGCCGGCAACCGGAAGACCGGTCACAGGTGTACCGAAAGAGCTGACAGAATTTCCGGGAATCCGCTATGCCGTGACATCGAACGGTGCAAGAGTGATAGACATAGAGAACGGAACAACAATCGTAGAAGAATTACTTCCGCATGATATTGCAGAAAAGCTGATGACAATATTTGAGCATTATGATACATTTCGTGAGATATATTTTGACGGAATCGGTTATGCGTCTGAAGAAGCGTTGAAACATATCGGAAAATATCTGGAAGTACCGGCAATGGCGGATTATATTACGTCTACACGTATAGCAGTGAAAGATGTACGGAAAAAGTTCGAAGAGACGGACAGACCGGTGGATAAGATCCAGGCACTGTTTACTTCGGTAGAAGACAGGGATGCGGCAAGAAGAGAGATCGGAGATATGCCGGGGATCGAGATTACCGGAGCACTTCCGATGAATCTTGAGATCAATGCCGCGGGAGTGAATAAGGGAAAGGCAATGGTAGAACTTGGAAAAGTTCTGGGAATCCCAAAAGAAGAGATCATGGCATTTGGCGATGGTGATAATGATCTGAAGATGATCATGGAAGTCGGAACAGGTGTTGCGATGGAGAACGGAATTGCATCTGTAAAAGCAGCGGCAGATTATGTGACACTTTCAAATGATGAAGAGGGCGTTGCAAAGTTTATAGAAAAATATGTGCTGGATTAAGGAAAGGAGCGCAACATGTTAGATATTATTAAAGTAATCATATTGGGAATTGTGGAGGGAATCACAGAATGGCTTCCTGTCAGTAGTACGGGACACCTGATCCTGGTGGGAAATGTATTAAAGCCGAGTATGAGTGATGCATTTATGGAAATGTTTGACGTAGTTATCCAGCTTGGTGCGATCATGGCGGTCGTAGTACTTTATTTCCACAAATTGAACCCATTTTCGCCGAGAAAAAGTAACAAGCAGAAGATGCTGACATGGCAGATGTGGATCAAAGTACTGATTGCATCGGTACCGGCGGGAGTTATCGGAGTCCTGTTTAACGATATTCTGGATGAAATCTTCTATAAACCATTACCGGTGGCAGTTATGCTGATCGTATATGGTGTGCTGTTCATCATTGTTGAGAATCACAATGCAGGAAAGAAACCGTCAGTTACAAAGATCTCGCAGCTGAGCGTGCAGATGCTGTTATGGATCGGATTTTTCCAGATGCTTGCCCTGATTCCGGGAACTTCCAGATCAGGTGCGACAATTGTCGGGGCATTATTGATTGGTGTATCAAGAGAAGTGGCAGCAGAATTCACATTCTTCCTGGCAATTCCGGCAATGTTCGGTGCCAGCCTTCTGAAACTGATCAAGTTCGGATTTCATTTTACAGGAGCTGAATTCGGTCTTCTGATGCTTGGATGTATCGTGTCTTTCGGATTATCCATTATCGCGATCAAGTTCCTGATGGGTTACATCAAGCAGCATGATTTCAAGGTATTTGGCTATTACCGTATCGTATTGGGAGGAATTATCATTGTCTGGACGATTATCCAGACTGTAATTGCATAAAGTGTATAGAAATAATGTATAAGAAAGTGAGTGGATGTTTCATATAACTGTTTCGCGGATATATGAATTATCCACTTGTTTTTTACCTGAAACATGATAATATATTAAATATATATGTATTTTTATACACATATGGAAAAGAATGGAGGAAAAAAATATGAAATTAAAAAAAATCATCAGTGTCATGCTGATTGGCGCATGTGTATTCTCTATGGCAGCATGTGGTTCTAAAAAAGAAGAAAAGAAGATTGAAAGTGCAGATGATCTGAAAGATGCTAAGATTGGTGTACAGACAGGTACAACAGGTGATATCTATTGTTCCGATGATTTTGGGGACGATCATGTAGAGCGGTTTAATAAAGGTGCAGATGCTGTTCAGGCACTTGTAAAAGGAAAAATTGATGCGGTTGTTATTGATAATGAGCCGGCAAAAGCATTTGTAGAAGCCAATGACGGACTGAAGATCCTTGAGACACCTTATGTAGAAGAAGATTATGCAATGTGCTTCAAAAAAGGAAATACAGAACTGGAAGACAAGGTCAATACAGCAATTAAGGAACTGAAAGCAGACGGAACATTTGACAAGATCATCGGCTATTATATCGATGGTACAGAGGACAAAGGATATGAGTCTCCGGCAGATACAGACCGTTCCAATGGTAAACTTGTAATGGCAACCAATGCGGCATTCGAGCCATATGAATATTATGAAGATAATGAAATTGTTGGTATCGATGCTGATTTTGCACAGGCAATTGCTGACAAACTTGGTATGGAACTGACGATCAATGATATGGAATTTGATTCTATCATTGCAGCAGTGGACAGTGGAAAAGCTGATTTCGGTGCAGCAGGTATGACGGTTACAGATGAAAGAAAACAGCAGGTAGATTTCTCTGATTCATATTACACAGGAAAACAGATGATTATTGTAAAAAAATAATCAAAAAAGAGTAGGATGAGAACATGCAGGAATTAAAAAAAGAATTTATTCTGAATTTTATAGAGGATAATCGCTGGAAATATATTGTAGATGGTCTGAAGATCACGCTGATCGTTACTGTATTTGCAGTATTGATCGGTGTACTTCTCGGATTTCTGATCGCGATTGTCCGTACAACACACGATAAGACCGGTAAGTTAAAGATACTGAATGCAATCTGTAAGGTTTATCTGACGATCATCCGTGGAACACCGGTAGTTGTACAGCTGATGATCATTTACTTCATCATATTCGGAAGTGTGGATATCAGTAAGGTTGTTGTTGCGGTTATTGCATTTGGTATTAACTCGGGGGCGTACGTTGCCGAGATCTTCCGTTCCGGTATCATGTCGGTTGATAACGGACAGTTTGAGGCGGGACGCAGCCTTGGATTTAACTATGCACAGACAATGATGTACATCATTATGCCACAGGCATTCAAGAACGTACTTCCGACACTTTGTAATGAATTTATCTCGCTGTTAAAGGAGACTTCTGTATCCGGTTATATCGCGTTACAGGATCTGACCAAGGGCGGGGATATCATTCGAAGCCGTACATATGATGCGTTCATGCCGCTGATCGCCGTTGCGCTGATCTATCTGGCAATGGTAATGATCTTTACCAAGCTTGTCAGCTTACTGGAGAGGAGGTTGAGAAACAGTGACCACTAAGAATGATGATGTGCTGATCAAAGTAGAAGGTCTGCACAAGATATATGGGGATTTCCATGCACTGAACGGAATCGACGAAGAGATCCGGAAAGGAGAAGTGGTCGTTGTCGTAGGACCATCCGGTTCCGGTAAGTCAACGTTCCTGCGTTCTCTGAATCTTCTTGAGGTTCCGGATGAAGGACATATCTATTTTGAAGGTGTGGATATTACAGATAAGCATGTGGATATTAACAAGCACCGTCAGAAGATGGGAATGGTGTTCCAGCATTTTAACTTGTTCCCGCATAAGACGATTAAGGAAAATATCACACTTGCTCCGGTCAAGCTTCTTGGAAAGAGCAAGGAAGAGGCGGACAGAAGAGCAATGGAACTTCTGGAGAGAGTAGGACTTGCCGATAAAGCAGATTCTTATCCATCTCAGTTATCAGGCGGACAGAAGCAGAGAATCGCAATCGTGCGTTCGCTGGCAATGGATCCAGATGTAATTCTGTTCGATGAGCCGACATCGGCACTCGACCCGGAGATGGTAGGAGAAGTTCTGGAGCTGATGAAGCAGCTTGCAAGAGACGGTATGACGATGGTCGTGGTAACACACGAGATGGGATTCGCAAAAGAAGTGGGATCCAGAGTTATCTTCGTGGATGCCGGGCAGATTAAAGAACAGGCAAAGCCGGATGAGTTCTTTGATCATCCGAAGGATCCTAGATTGAAGGAATTCTTGTCGAAGATATTATAAAAGACATTATAAGATATGAAAAAGGATCGTATGTGGTATAGACAATGCTGCCCCACATTTGGGGCAAGCTGTTGTGATGCCATGTACGATCCTTTTTGTTATATCAAAGTATGCAGGAAAAGCTGTCGGTGGAAAGATATAGAGATACCAAAGTATGCCGGCTGGCAGCGGATGTTGCAGACTTAAGATATTCTGCAGCAGCTGTCGCGCTCAATCAGATGATGTGGCACAATGATCTTGGTTGCAAGCAGGTTCGGATTCTCAATGTGATTGATAATCTGAGATGCGGCCTCACTTCCAAGTTGTTCGGAACCGATATCGATCGAGGTTAGTTGCGGTGAGGTCAGTCTTGCGAATAAAGAGTTATTAAAGGATATGATGGATAAATCCTCCGGAATGGACAGGTGATTCTCAAGGCAGGCTCTTTCTAAAGAGACGGCGAGAATATCATCACTGACCAGGATTGCGGTTGGGCGGTCTTCCTGCAGGAGAAGTCCGCGGATGGCATCTTCATTGTTCACAGATACATTTTTTACTTCTACACAGTATTCCGGCCGGGCAGGAATCTGATGAGTGGAAAGGGCAAGCTGATATCCTGCTTTTCGATCGGCAGAGAACATCAGGGAACTGTCAGAACCAAGATAAGCAATCCGGCGGTGTCCAAGCTGATACAGGTATTCTGTTGCTTCCTGTCCGGCGAGCAGGTTATCGTTGTCGATATAGATTGTCTGGTTGGCATACTGGGTTGCCTTTCCTATCAGGATATATAGAAGACCCTCATTAAAAAGAAAATCAATGACCGGATCATCTTTTCTGGAATACAGTACGATGAAACCGTCCACCTTGCCGCTTCTGGACATGGAGCGTACGGCATCGAGAATCTCTGCTTCGTCCTGACCGGTTACAATCGTTGTCATATATTGTCTGCCGTTACAGTAGTGACTGATCCCCTGGATGGCTTCCAGATAGAAAGAATTCTCATAGACTTCTTTTGCGGAAGCGGGGAGAATGATGCCAATGGTACGGGAATTCTGGGAAGCGAGATTACTGGCCTGAAAATTCGGCTCATATCCCAGTTCTGCCATAGCCTTTCTGACACGTTCTTTTGTCTCTTTGCTGATAGATGGATTATTTTTACAGGTTCTGGATACGGTGGAAGGAGAGACTCCTGCCAGCGCAGCCACGTCCTTGATCGTTACTGCCATAAAGATAACCTCCGTTGGTTTTGTAGTTCTGATATCCATATTTTATACGTTTTGATATCATAGATTTTTCATGTATTCTTATTTTACAGCAAAAAAAAAAACATTGCAATGTATTTGCATGAAATATTGCGCAAACGCATGCACGATAAAACATGGGAAAATGCACAAAAACAACAACGTAAAATTGTATAAAAAGTAGAAATCAAAGTAAAAAACAAAATACTAATTGAAATCAATGCAAAAACCACATATACTTAATGCAAACGGTTGCACAAAGAATGCAACAAAGTGCAGCTAAGAAAAACATGAGGAGGTTTTATTGTGAACGAGAATGAGAGTAAAAAGGTTCCAGAAGTAATTCTTGCGCCGTTAACAGGAAAGGCAGTACCTTTAAGTGAAGTACCGGATCCGGTGTTTTCAGATAAGGTATTAGGTGACGGAGTGGCAATTATTCCGGCAGACGGTAAGATTGTAAGCCCTGTAGACGGAGAGATATCAACAGTAGCAGAAACCGGTCATGCATATGGATTTACATCAGAGGACGGACGGGAAATATTAGTTCATGTCGGACTGGAGACAGTATCATTGAATGGGGAGTGCTTTAAAGTCTACGGAAAAGCCGGAGACAAAGTAAAGGCTGGCGATCTGATCGCGGAAGTAGACCTCGGATATCTGAAAGAGAAAGAAATCAATCCGATCACACCGGTACTGCTTTGTTCAGATACGGAAGGAAAAGAACTTCAGTATGGAAACGGAGAAGTAAAAGCCGGTGAAAGTGCGGTACTGACACTTGCCGGTAATGCGGACAATGCCAGGGACGAATCCGCAGAAAATGCGGAGACAGAAAAGGCAGAGTCAGGAAACACAGAGTCAGGAAACGCAGGGAAGGACGGAAAGAAAAAGAAACTGAATTTCAACTTTGATTTCCTTCAGAAACTGGGAAAAGTTCTGATGACGGTTATCGCTGTTATGCCGGCAGCAGGACTGATGATCAGTCTTGGTAAGCTGGTACAGATGGCCGGCGGGGATCTTTCTCTTGTTATGACGATCGGAAGCACGATGGAGAACATCGGATGGGCAGTCATCAACAACCTGCATATCCTGTTCGCAGTGGCTATCGGAGGTTCGTGGGCCAAAGAAAGAGCCGGCGGAGCGTTTGCAGCGGTTATTACATTCATCCTGATCAACCAGATCACCGGTTCGATCTTCGGTGTGACTTCCGAAATGTTGAATGACGCTTCGGCAGTGACACATACATTATTTGGTAAAGAGATCCTTGTAAATGGATATTTCACATCTGTTCTTGGCGTACCTGCGCTGAACATGGGTGTATTCGTCGGTATCATCTCAGGTTTTGCCGGCGGCGTGATCTACAATAAATATTATAACTACAGAAAACTTCCGGATGCACTTGCATTTTTTAACGGAAAACGTTTCGTACCGATGGTATGTATCGCATGGTCAGTGATTATTTCCCTGATCCTCTCAGTAGTATGGCCGGTGGTACAGTCCGGAATCAATGCATTCGGTGTATGGATTGCCAATTCTTCATCTACATCACCAATCCTGGCACCATTCATCTATGGTACATTGGAGCGATTGTTACTCCCATTCGGTCTGCATCATATGCTGACCATTCCGATGAACTATACATCATTCGGAGGAACTTATACAATCGCAACAGGCATCAACGCAGGAAAACAGGTATTCGGACAGGATCCACTGTGGCTTGCATGGGTAACAGACCTGATCAACTACAAAGATGCAGGAAATATGAGTGCATATAAGCATTTGTTAACAACTGTAACACCTGCCCGTTTCAAAGTCGGACAGATGATCGGTGCAACCGGATTATTACTTGGTGTAGCTCTTGCAATGTACAGAAGAGTCGATGCAGATAAGAAGAAAAAATACAAATCCATGTTCTTCTCTACTGTACTTGCCGTATTCTTAACAGGTGTTACAGAGCCTCTGGAATTCATGTTCATGTTCTGTGCACTGCCGTTATACATCGTGTATGCAGTTCTTCAGGGGTGTGCATTTGCAATGTCAGGAATCATTCACTTAAGAGTGCACTCTTTCGGTAACCTGGAATTCATCACAAGAATTCCGATGAGTATCAAGGCAGGACTTGCCGGAGATGTGATCAACTTTGTGATCTGCTGTGTGGTATTCTTCGTGATCGGATACTTTGTGGCATATTTTATGATCGGCAAATTCAATTTTGCAACACCGGGAAGACTTGGTAACTACATGGATGAGAATGCAGATGATACAGAAGGAACGCAGACAGGAAATTCCGGAAGCACAGGAAAAGACAGTCAGGCAGAGCGTATCATTACACTTCTCGGAGGACGTGAGAATATTGTCCTGGTAGATGCATGTATGACAAGACTTCGTGTTACAGTAAAGGATCTGGATAAGGTTGCAGAAATTGCAGAATGGAAGAAAGAAGGAGCTCTTGGACTGATCAAGAAAGACGGCGGAATCCAGGCTGTCTACGGACCGAAGGCGGACGTATTAAAGTCAGATATTAATGATATTCTTTAAATGACATTCTTTAGGAGCATGTAAGTGCAATGAAATTATTAACATTGAATACACATAGCCTGGAAGAACCGGGCTATGTGGAAAAGACAGAAAAGTTTATAGAAATGCTGGCAGAAGAACAGCCGGATATCGTGGCATTGCAGGAAGTGAATCAAAGCCAGAATGCGGCAGAACTTCCGGAAATTATGCTGGATGGCTATACCAGATGTGATGGATTCAAACTGCCGGTCAGACAGGATAATCATGCAGCGTATGTGGTGAAAGAACTAAGAAAGCGTGGCATCTATTATGACTGGACCTGGATCAGCGCCAAGACAGGCTATGGTAAATACGATGAAGGAATGGCGTTACTCAGTAAGAAACCAATCGCACGGGTACAGCAGTTTCTGATCAGCAAGACAGATGATTATGAGAACTGGAAGACAAGACGGACTCTTGGAATACAGCCGGAAGGCAGCAGTGACTGGTTCTTTACCGTTCACATGGGATGGTGGGATGATGAAGAAGAACCATTTTCCGGTCAGTGGAAATGTATGCAGAAAACATTTGCAGAGCCGGAATACCGGGGAGGAGCTGTGTGGCTGATGGGAGATTTCAACAGTCAGGCAGATGTTCGTGGAGAAGGTTATGATCTGATAAGTGAGAGTGGCTGGAAAGATACTTATCTGCTGGCAGAAGAAAAAGATGATGGGATCACGGTAGCAGAGGAGATTGATGGATGGCGTGAAGAAGACGGACACAGCGGATCTGCAAAGAATGAAAAACGGCTGGATTACATATTCTGTAATACACCGGCAGATGTCCGTACTTCCCAGGTTATCTGTAACGGCAAGAATGCACCGGTCGTATCGGATCATTACGGAGTTATGATAACGATATAAAAATAGAAAAGAAGAGGGATTGAAAGATGAGCGAAAGAGCAGCAGGCATACTCATGCCGATCAGCAGCCTTCCATCCGAATATGGGATCGGCTGTTTTTCCAAAAGCGCATATGAATTTGTAGACTGGCTGAAGAAAGCAGGTCAAAGTTACTGGCAGATTCTGCCGCTTGGCCCTACAAGCTACGGGGATTCCCCGTATCAGTCATTTTCCACATTTGCAGGTAATCCGTATTTCATCAGTCTGGAAGCACTGGTGGAAGAAGGAGTTCTGACAAAGGCAGAATGCGAAGCTGTAGACTGGGGAAAAACAAAAGGGAGTATTGATTATAAAAAGATTTACGAAGGACGTTATCCGCTTCTTCGTAAAGCATACGAAAGAAGCAATGTGCATGAGAATGCAGAATATCAGAGATTTGTAAATGAAAATAACTGGTGGCTGTCAGACTATGCACTGTTCATGGCAGTAAAAGATCGGTTTGATGGCGTGGAGTGGAAGCTGTGGGCAGACGATATCAAGCTGCGCTGGGGACCGGCGATGGATTATTACCGTGAAGAGTTGTATTTTGATATTGAATTCCAGCAGTATATGCAGTTCAAGTTCTATGAACAGTGGATGCAGTTAAAATCTTATGCGAATAAAAAAGGAATACAGATTATCGGGGATATTCCGATCTATGTGGCAATGGACAGCGCCGATACCTGGGCACATCCGGAATTATTCCAGCTGGATGAGGAAAATGTACCGGTTGCCGTAGCCGGATGCCCGCCGGATGGATTCTCTGCAACCGGACAGTTATGGGGAAATCCACTGTACCGCTGGGGATATCATAAGGAAACCGGCTATCAGTGGTGGATATCTCGTCTGGCATATGTATTCCGCCTGTATGATGTGGTAAGAATCGATCATTTCCGCGGATTCGATGAGTATTTCTCTATTCCATACGGGGCAGAGACTGCTGTAGACGGACACTGGGAGAAAGGTCCGGGCATGGATCTGTTCTGGAAAGTAAGAGAAGCACTGGGTGAAAAACCAGTTATCGCAGAAGATCTTGGATATGTTACAGACAGCGTGCGTGATCTGGTAAGAGACAGCGGATTCCCGGGCATGAAGGTGCTGGAATTTGCATTTGATTCGAGAGATTCAGGATGTGCAAATGACTATTTGCCGCATAACTATCCGGTGAACAGTGTTGCTTACACAGGAACACACGACAATGAGACGCTTGCGGGCTGGTGGGGAAGCATCAGTAAGGATGAGCAGAAGCTGACCCGCGAATATCTCTGTGATACTTATACACCGGAAGCTGAGCTGAATAAACCTCTGATCAGTTTGATCATGAGAAGTGCCGCAAAATGGTGTGTAATTCCGATGCAGGATTATCTGGGACTTGATAACAAGTGCCGTATGAATACACCATCAACTGTAGGGACGAACTGGAAATGGAGAATCCGCAAGAACCAGTTATCTGTGAAATTACAGAAAGAAATCCATGCACTGACATTGCGGTATGGAAGAATGAACTGGACGGAAGATGTTGAAGAAGCTGCAGAGGCAGAAAAATAGAATAAAACAGAAGTTGGGAAAAGTGTGTTACAATAGTACAAAAGTGACACACTTTTTCTCTTATATTATAGAAATATACAAAAAGGCTAGCGGTTCACAGTAACTGTCATGGGTAGCTGTTTATGGATACTTTGGCAGGCGGCCGGTTCAGGAGATTATAAGTGTGACCAGAAAAATAAGGGTGAAATTATATGGAATATAATATGAATATGTATGCCAAGCTTTTACATACATCTATTTCCAGAGTGAGTTATGAAGGAAATGTGGTGAAGACCTATGGAAATCCGACAGACTTTCATATTACTTATGTAGTAAAAAAATACAGGGAAGAAAAGGAAGATAAGGAAAATTATCCGTATCTGGTGAATCTGTGCCAGGGTGTGACAACTGCGGTAGTGGAAGATTCGGAAAAGGAATTGTATCTGATCGGACCGGTATCATTTGAAGAGTATAAACAGGTGGATCTGAAGAAATTCATAATGCAGGAATGTGGCAGTCAGGAAGATACATCCGTGATTCCTAAGATTCCATACTGCAGCCGGGACCGGTTCGGGACTACGGTCCTGCTTGTCCATCATATGCTGACCGGAGCGGAATTATCGCTGGAAGATCTGTGGAGACAGAACGGAGAAAAAGTAAATAAAAATCATATCCATGAACGGCAGGTCGGGTCAGTCTTATTCGAACGTATGGAATTTGAAAATCCACATAATCCATACGATCAGGAAGTAAGAGAGCTGAACAGTATACGGAACGGAGATCTGGAAAGTTTTCAGAAGAGTATCCGGGAAACTTATGCAGGATCCGAAGGTAGACTTTCGGAAAACCAGATTCGTCAGGAGAAGAACATTGCTATCTGTGTGATTACGCTGGCATCCCGTGCGGCAATTGAGGGAGGTGTGCTTCCGGAGATGGCATTTTCCATGGTAGATGCGTATATTATGCAGGTGGAGAAAATGTCAGATATTGTTGAGATCCGTTCTTTTATGAGGAAAGCGGAACAGACATTTCTGGAAAGAGTACAGGAAAATAAAAAACCAAAAGTAAAAAATATGCTGGTAGAAGACACGAAAAAATATATTTTCCAACATTTACACAGCAAAATCGAGATTGGAAATATCGGAAATGAAATAGGAGCCAATACCACCTATCTGTCAGAATTGTTTCACAAGACAGAAGGAATCACGATCCAGAAATATATTCAAAGAGAAAAAATCAAGCTTGCAAAGAACATGTTACAGTATTCGGAATACAAGACAGAAGACATAGCAAACTATCTCGGATTCTGTTCGCAGAGCTATTTTGGAAAGGTTTTCCGGGAGTACGAGAATCTGACACCGAATCAATTTCGACAAAAATATGGTAAAAATACCAGAAATAAATGATAAATGAACGAAATGAATGATAGATTACTCTCCGACTGATTGATAAGATAATGCTATCAAAAAACGAAAGGGAGAAAATGAGATGTCACAAAATGCAACAGATAGTAATGGAAAAATAAGTGTAAAAGAACGTATTGCTTATGGATTTGGAGATTTCTCCAGTAACATCATGTATTCGGCAATGTCCGCATTCCTGATGTTCTATTATACAGATGTCGTCGGAGTGGGAGCGGCAGCAGTCGGAGTGATCATGCTGTGTTCCAGATTATTTGACGGAGTCAGCGACCTGATCATGGGAATCATCATTGACAGAACCAATTCCAAATATGGAAAAGCAAGAGTGTGGATATTGAGGCTGGTAATACCGTATGCCATCGGTACGGTCCTGTTGTTCGCAGTGCCGACAGGCTGGACACAGACTGCAAAGCTGATCTACATATTCTTCAGTTATAACCTTGCATTTACCGTATTATTTACCGGAATCAACCTTCCGTATGCAACACTGACAGCCCTGATGACACAGAATCAGTACGAAAGATCTGTACTTAGTATCTTCCGTATGATCCTTGCAACATCAGGAACGTTATTCATTAAGACCTGTACATTACCGGTTGTAAAGTTCTTTGGAAATGATGCACATGCATGGACCTATACATTTATTGTATTCGGTATTTTAGAGATCATTACATTTATGATCACATTCCTCGGAACAAAGGAACGAGTTGGAAATGATCCGGAATCTAAGAAAGAAAATGTTCCGGTGAAAGATGGATTTAAAGCACTTGTAAAGAACAAATACTGGTTTATGGCGACATTGAACCTGATTCTGATCTTCATCGCACAGGGTGTGAATGGATCAGCGGAAGTATATTATACAAAGAATGTACTTGGTAACAGTAACCTGATCGGAACATTTTCGGTAGCACTTCAGGTAACACAGATTATTTGTATGTTCTTCATTGCAATCTTTGTTAAGAAATATGGAAAGAGAAATGTTCTGATGGCAGGAGCCGCAATTATGATCATCGGATATGGAATTATGGCTGTTGCGGGAACTAGCGTACCGGTACTGATTATTGGATGTGCGGCAAGAGGAATCGGTAACTCGGGAATCTCGGCTTGTATGTTTGCAATGGTTACAGATACGATCGAATATGGTGAGTGGAAGACTGGCGTACGTACAGAAGGACTGATCAACAGTGCAGCAAGTTTCGGACAGAAGTTAGGAAACGGACTCAGTACAGTACTTCTTGGAGTAATTCTGAATATCGGAGGATATGTAGGTTCTGCGAAAGTACAGACAAGTGGTGCACTTACGGCAATCAAAGCAGGATATATCTATGTGCCGATTATATTGACAATGATCCAGATCGGAGTACTGTATTTTTATCATCTGGATAAAGAATATGAAGGTATTCTGTCAGACTTAAACGAACGTAAGGCAGCAAAATAAGAGTCAGATAAAAAGATTGAAGGGGAATAAATAATGGAAAAGCTAATTTATGGAACTGCATATTATGATGAATATATGCCGTATGACAGACTTGCAGAAGATGTAAGAATGATGAAAAAAGCAGGCATCAATACAGTCAGGATTGCAGAATCGACATGGAGTACCTGTGAGCCGCAGGAAGGGGTTTTTGATTTTTCGCATGTGGAACGTGTGCTGGATGCGATGGAAAAAGAAGGAATCCAGGTGATCATTGGGACTCCGACGTATGCGGTTCCAACCTGGATGGTAAAAACATATCCGGATGTCATTGCAGCAACAAAACAAGGACAAGGCATCTATGGTGCAAGGCAGATTATGGATATTACACATCCGGTTTACCGCTTTTATGCAGAACGTGTGATCCGTAAGCTGATGGAAGTATCTGCACATAGAAAATGCGTCATAGGTTTTCAGGTGGATAATGAGACAAAATATTATGGAACAGCAGGAAAGAATGTACAGCTTGGTTTTATAAAATATTTAAGAAAAAAATTCCACGATGATCTGGATGCGATGAATCATGAATTCGGATTGGATTATTGGAGTAACAGGATTAATGCATGGGAAGATTTTCCGGATGTAAGAGGTACGATTAACGGAAGTCTGGGGGCAGAGTTTGAAAAGTATCAGAGAAGCTTGGTGGATGAATTCCTTGGATGGCAGGCGGATATTGTGTCGGAATATAAAAGACCGGATCAGTTTATTACACACAACTTTGATTTTGAGTGGCGAGGATATTCATATGGTGTACAGCCTGATGTCAGTCACTTCAAGGCAGCAAAGAAGCTTACAATGGCAGGCGTTGATATCTATCATCCGACGCAGGATGATTTGACCGGTATCGAGATTGCATTTGGCGGCGATATGACAAGATGCCTGAAAAATGATAATTATCTGGTTCTTGAAACAGAGGCTCAGGGCTATCCGGGATGGACGCCATATAAAGGACAGTTAAGACTTCAGGCGTATAGCCACCTGGCATCCGGAGCAAATGGCGTAATGTACTGGCACTGGCATTCGATCCATAATTCATTCGAGACATACTGGAAAGGAATCTTAAGCCATGATTTCAAGGAAAATGCAGTATACAAAGAAGCTGAGATCATTGGAAATGAATGGGATAGTTACAGTGAAAAGCTGAGTGGACTTAAGAAGGAAAACAAGGTTGCAATCCTGGTCAGCAATGAAGCCCTGACGGCACTGAACTGGTTTGGAATCGAGGCGACGGCAGAAGGAAATGAAGGTATCCGCTATAATGATGTGGTGAGATGGATCTACGACGCACTGTATAAAATGAATGTGGAATGCGACTTCATCTGGCCGGAAAGTCAGAACATTGAAAATTATGATGTGATTGTTCTGCCGGCACTCTATGCAGTAGAAGAAAAAGTTCTGAACCGTCTGAAAGAATATGTAAAACAGGGCGGCACACTGGTTTCAACCTTTAAGACCGGATTTGCCAATGAAAATGTAAAAGTTTATGCAGATGACCAGCCTCATAACATGACGGATGTATTTGGTATGCATTATCAGCAGTTTACATTCCCGAAAAAAGTTACATTATCAGGAATGCAGAACAGACATCCGGAAGCAAAAACATTTATGGAATTACTGATTCCGGATACGGCAAATGTGCTTTCTGCTTATGAACATTATAACTGGAAAGAATACGCGGCGATTACAGAAAATCAGTATGGCGATGGATATGCATATCATATCGGATGTATGTTTGAAGAAGTGGAATTACAGAAGCTCTTCAGATATATACTGGAAAAAGCAGGTGTATCCTGTGAAGAAAAAGCGGCATTCCCATTGATTATAAGAAAAGGAAAGAATGCACAGGGAAAAGAGATTACATTCTATCTGAATTATTCAGAAAATGAACAAAGCATCGTACTGGAGCCGGAGGAAGAGGTTGTGATTGCGAAAGGCAGACAGAAGAACTGTGCGGAAGATAGAAGCTGTGTACTGGAACCATGGGGCGTATGTGTGACAGAGAGATAAATATACAGCATTAGAAGAAATATTGAAATGTGGTATGCGAAAAGCTGTCTTGGCCGCTTTTCGCATATAGAATAGTATGAAAGATAAAATGGCAGATATCTGTTTAATGATATCTGCCATTTCTATTCTTTGTATACGCGAATATGTTCTCTGCGAACTAGATAGGAAGTTCAAGATAAATATCTTTTCCTTCTTTAATAGAGATTACTACCTTGCCATGTTTGATAGTAGTAACAGCACCCTGAACGCTTACTGCAGGTGCAGCTTCAGCAGGAGCTTCCTCTTCGGCAGGAGCCTCTTCTGCTGCTAAATCATCATCTGATTTGAATCCTTCTACGTTGTCTGCTGTCAGTGGACAGAGGGAATCACTTGTCTTTGTTAATTTTGCCCCAAGAACCTGTCCGATCTTCAGACATCCGTCAAGATTTAAAAGACCTGAATCTACTAATTCATCAAAGATTGCAGGATCCTCTAAGTTTGCTGGTTCAATTGTAATTCCGCCTTCTGCTCTACAGCATAATACTGCAGGATCATTTGCATGCGCTTTCGCTGTTTCAGCTGTAATTGACATACCGAATACCTCCTAAATATTCATATTTCTTTTCTATGAATAGTATAGGCTTTTCTATATAAATTTTCCAATTGGTTTTTCCTATAAAATGGAGATGCGGATAGAAAAAATCTATAGAATGAGAAATAATAAAAGATAGATGTTTACAGGAGAAAGCATATAGAATTCTTCTATAAGTACATGAGAATAACCAATTGGAAATTTATAGAAAAAAAGAATATAATAATATCAAACGATAATATTGTTAGTGGCAAGGATCAGCCACAATCCCTTCTACAAAAGCCCTTTTCCTGAAGATGTCCGTATCGGGACGACATTTCCAGGAAAAGGGCTTTGACGTTGTATAGAATAATAAGTTATAATGAATCATATGTTCGAAAAAGAAAAAAGACGGGATGTCTGTAAACAACAGAATGATTTCATATAGGAAGATGGAGAGACAATGGCACGTAAAGAAGTGGAAAATATTGAAGTAGATAATATACGAGTGGAAGAACCGGATCTTGGAAATATCGTACAGCCGCTGATCAACTGGTACCGGGAGAATAAGCGGGATCTTCCGTGGCGTCACAACCCGGACGCATACAGAGTGTGGATATCAGAGATCATGCTGCAACAGACAAGGGTAGAAGCAGTAAAAGGATATTACGACCGCTTCTTAAAAGCACTCCCGACAGTGAAAGATCTTGCAGAAGCCGGAGAAGACAAACTTCTGAAGCTGTGGGAAGGCCTGGGGTATTATAACCGTGTGAGAAATATGCAGAAGGCGGCGCAGCAGATCATGGTAGATCATGCAGGGACATTTCCGGATACTTATGAAGAGATATTACGGTTGAAGGGAATCGGTAATTACACGGCGGGAGCCATCAGTGCAATTGCCTACGGAATCCCGAAACCGGCAGTGGATGGCAATGTGCTGCGGGTGATTTCCAGAATCACAGGCAGCTATGAAGACATCATGAAACAGAGCGTCCGCAAAAAGATAGAACACGCACTGGAGCAGGTGATACCGGCAGATGCCGCCAGCGATTTCAACCAGGGACTGATCGAGCTGGGGGCAATCGTGTGTGTGCCGAACGGTGAACCGAAGTGTGAAGAATGTCCGGTGAAAGAAGATTGTATTGCACACGCAGAGGATCTGACGGCGGAGATCCCGGTAAAGAAGAAAGCAAAAGCCAGAAAGATCGAAGAAAGAACCGTACTGATCTTCAAAGACGGCAAGCGGATCGCAATTAGAAAGCGTCCGGCAAAAGGACTGCTTGCAGGATTATATGAATTCCCGAATGTAGAGGGAAAGCTTTCGATGGACGAAGTCACGGAATACAGCAAGAAGATTGGTCTGATGCCGGTCCGTGTACAGGAACTTCCGGAAGCGAAGCATATCTTCAGCCATATCGAATGGCATATGATCGGTTATGAAGTGATCGTAGATGAGCTGGAGAAGACGAATGAGAAAGGATTTTTGTTCATTCATCCGGAAGAGATAAAGAAGGAATATTCAATTCCGTCGGCGTTTGAGAAGTATACGGGGTATGCGGGGATTGAGAGGTAGTGTCTGTATATTGTAAAAAGAATTGTGCCATGCTATGATAAACACACAAGATATAATAGTGTTTTGAAAGAAAAGGAGGGAGCCAGTGAACAATCAACTCAATATCCCGGTAGGAATATCCGACTTCAAAAAAATCCGGGAAAATGACTACTACTACATAGATAAAAGCGGACTGATCAAAGAACTGTTAAAAAGAGAGTCCGCAGAAGTTACACTGATCACCCGTCCGAGACGCTTTGGAAAAACAATGGGAATGAGTATGCTTGCTCATTTTTTCGATATACGCTCCGATAACAGGGAGTTATTCGATGGTCTTGAAATTATCCGGGATGAAGCATTGTGCAGGGCATGGATGAATCAATATCCGGTCATATTCCTGACGTTAAAAGACATTGACGGACTGACCTTCGAAGATGCATATGAAAGACTGGCAGTTCAGATATCTAATTTGTACAAAGAACATGCATACCTGCTGGAAAGTGAAGATATGGATCCGGATGACAGGAAGCTTTTTAAAGAGTTAAAAAGTGGAAGTGCAGGAAAGATCCAGGTAGGACAATCCCTGCATACACTGATAAGGCTGATGCGGGATTATTATCAGAAACCGGTGATTCTGCTGTTAGATGAATACGATGTACCGATGGCAAAAGCAAGCAGTAATGGCTATTATGACCAGATGCTGGATATCATGAAGGAAATTATGAGTACAGCATTGAAAGATAATACGGCACTAAGGTTTGCGGTGATAACAGGGTGTCTTAAGATTGCAAAAGAAAGTATCTTCACAGGAACGAATAATTTTGTGTCTGATAATATTACGGATTCCAGATTCAATGAATATTTTGGATTTACACAGGAAGAAGTAGATCAGATTCTGGCCGGGGCAAATGTGTCCGAAAAGGCAGAAGAAGTGAAAAGATGGTATGATGGTTATCATTTTGGACGTTTCGATGTGTATTGCCCGTGGGATGTTATGAATTATATGCGGGATCTGCAGCAAAATTCGGAAGCAACACCGGCAAGTTACTGGAAGAATACGAGTGACAATGCAGTAATCCGTTCTTTTATCGAGTATGCCGGAAGTAATATTACGAAAAAGCTGGAAACACTGCTTTCCGATGGATATATTGTGCAAAGGATTGATGAAAATCTCACATATGATTACCTGCATTCTTCGGAGGACAATCTCTGGAGTATCCTATATCTGACAGGGTACCTGACGAAAGTAAGAGAAGAAGATCTGAAAGCTCCGGTGAGAGAGAATATGACGGCACTGACGATTCCAAATGCAGAAATCAGAGAGATTTTTGAGACAACAATTATAAAATGGTTCGATGACAGTGCAAAAAGCTGGAACAGAAGTGCTCTTTTTGATGCGGTATGGACAGGAAACAGTGAAAAGGTAACACAAGAAATGAATGTGTTACTGCGTAAGACCATCAGTTATCACGATTATAAAGAGGACTTTTATCACGCTTTTCTTGCCGGGATATTTACAGGAGCAGGGTATTCGGTAGAATCGAACCGGGAACACGGAGAAGGACGTAGCGATATAGTCGTATATGACACTATGAATGGCCGTGCTGCGGTATTCGAAGCAAAGTTGTCCCGGTCGGTGGACAGAATGGAAGTGGATTGTGATACGGCGTTGGAACAGATTACAGACCGCATGTACATGAAAGAATTGGAAGAAGATTACGATCAGATATTCGGTTACGGCATCGCATTTTTCAAAAAGCGCTGTCTGTTAAAGAAAATCGGGCAGAAATAAAAAAGATGCAGGAAACTGTCAGTCATACAACAGTTACCTGCATCTTTCTTTTCATAGCATAATATACCCAAATTGCCAATAGCAAGCATCTTTCTATATTCATATTACGTCGGCTGCTGGGAAAGCTTCGGCGCTTTCTTATCCGCAGTCACATACACAAATGGATAAATGATACATGCCATCGTAACCGCTGCGATCACATCCGTCACAGAATGCTGTTTTAAGAACATCGTTGACAGGATGATGAGTGCTGCCAGAATATAGGCACTGATCTGGATTCCTTTGTGCTTTTTCAGACTGCTGCTGTGCGAGATCGCAATGCAGACACCGATCGAATTGAATACGTGGATACTCGGAAGCACGTTCGTCGGTGTATCGGTCTTATATAAAAGCTTTACCATGTCGGTAAATACATTATCCCTTGGGAAGACGGTTGGTCTTAAATTCAATGCATTCGGGAAAACCGTGCATATGATCAGGAAAATCGTCATACCTGAAAATAAAAAAGCACATAGTCTGTAGAATCCCCATTTATCCTTGATCAGGAAATAAGCCACAGTCACGGCAATAAATATAAACCACAACAGATACGGAACAATAAAATATTCGATAAACGGAATATGATTGTCGATCGGAGAATGTATCATATAATGTCGTGCATTCGTGCGCTTTTCAAGGTAAACAAACCATGGCATATAAATCAGAAAGTACGATAATACCCATGCATGACGGTATTTCTTCAAAAAATTCTTTGCTTTATCAATGGCTTTCATATGAACTACCCCTTTTTCAAAGCCTTTGTTATTATCTTATCTCTTTTCATTGCGCATTATAACATGAAAAAATTGAATCAACAACAATGTTCATGGAATATTAACAAAATTAATAATACATTTTCTTTTTCTCAAATATCTGCATGTCGTAATAACGTTTTCCCTTCTTTAATGCTTCCGGAGTCCGAAGTGTCCACACCGCAACCGGCAGATGCAGGATGTGTTTTAAAAACCAGACTTCGAATAATGGAAGGTCTGAAAGCTTATATGATATAAAATCCGGACGTCCGAGGACATTGCCGAGCAGATGCTTGACAACGAAAGTCAGTATCCATGGTTCCGGCAGGTTATCGGCAGTCAGATTAGAAGAAAGCTGACCTCTTAAGACGTGAGGTACATGGCGGCGGAACCACCAGATTCCAAGTGTATTGAAAGACTGCACCATATAAGGTCCGTTGTAGTTTTTGAGCACTTCCCATGTCTTTTCACAGATGCCGAGAGAAGATTTTGGAATCTTCAGTTCGATCAGAAGCGGAACCTGACCGCCTACCAGCGAAAGAACATCGGTAAAAAGAGGGATGGTTTCATCCGTATTCTGCAGCCTGCAGTCCTGAAGTTCTTTTAGCGGAAGACTTTCTACGGCCTCTGGGCGTCCGCAGATACGGGACAGGTCATCATCGTGGAAGACGACCAGTTTTCCGTCACTTGTAAGGTGAACATCGAGTTCAATGCCATATCCGTGAGAAATTGCAGCACGGAAAGATGGAATGGAATTTTCCGGAATTCCTTTTTCAATGCAGTGATATCCACGATGTGCGAACATGGTATGGAGAAATGGCCGGATCTGCTGTTTTCTGGACAATCTCGGCCAGATCAGATAAAAATAGCATAATATAAGAAATACAATAATTCCGGCAATCAGTAAACGCATAAAAAAACCTCCTCGTGTACAGAATTATTTACAAGGTGTGATAATACGCAACTTCTCTTTTTCCAGATGGACATGGATCTCAGACTGCAGAAAGACGGGCTCGCCGTCTGTATGTACAGGCAGTGCGCGGTCACTGGTGATCGTGACTTCCGTGCAGGTGTCCAGATTGATTCCGCGGAAGCGGGTATGCCATCCTTTGAATGCAGTCGGCAGCAGGCAGAGGACCTTGAGCCTTGGCAGTTCAGAGACGGTGATGATATCCAGTCTGTCATCGGTACCGTCGGCATCAGGACAGAAGTTGAATCCGCCGCCTTCGTATTTCAGATTCATAACGGCTGTAAAATAGACTTTATGATAAGTCTTTGTTTCACCGGTTTCGGTGGTGACCGTCATTGTGACCGGCTTTAACGTGAACAGCTTATGAAGTGCAACGCCAAGATAGGTAAGCTTTCCGAGCTTCAGCCGGTTCAGGAAAGCCTTAAGCGGTGTGACCATCACCTGATGGCAGACAGCGGCATCAAAGCCGATTCCGGTGCTTACCGCGAATCGCCGGTGTTTGTTCTCGTAATCCAGTACGCCGACATTCATGGCAGTGTAATGTGTTGGAGCAAGAATCTGTTCCAGGGCACCATGAATATCCGTCGGAAGCCCTAGACCTCTGGCAAAGTCATTGCCGGATCCGAGTGGGATATATCCAAGCGTGACCTTATCCAGATATGTAATTCCGTCGATCACCTCGTTCAAAGTACCGTCTCCTCCGAGGACAACGATCGTATGAGGTGCCCCGTCGGAGGTAAGATCATGCACCAGCCTGGCAGCATGATGCTGGTATTTGGTAAATAAAACATGGTATTCAATTTCCTTTTCCTGCAAGATCTGTTCGATCTGCTTCCAGAGAAGAATCCCTCTGCCGGATCTGGCGTTGGGATTGGCAATAAATGTATACATACTGCAAGCATCCTTTGTAAGATAATTTCAAAAGAATCAGAACAATCCGTTCAGATAAGTAGTAAGAGACCGGCGCATATTGCCTTCAAAATCAGCATCGCCGCTCTTTAAGCACCACTCGAATACATTTCCAATTACGATCATACGGATGTCGGTTGTGATATCCTCCAGATCAGCAGAAGGGGAAATGACTCCGGCTTCGATCACTCGTTTCAGATAATCATGGACGGTGATGATCGGATATGGTCTTTCTGTACGGATCAAAGGGTTCAGGGACTGATTCTTAGGTGTATAATAATTAGCCATAAATTCAACTCCGAGCTCTTCGCAGTAGTGAACATAATTCAAATAAACGGAGATGATCGCTTCTTTTGTCTCGGCAGCACTGGCCGGAAGTTCGAGAAGATCAGGATCCATGCTTGGCTGTTCTTCTATATAATAGGAAAGAAGATCATCTTTTGTCTTGAAATGATGATAAAAGCTTCCGTTGGAAACGCCGGCTTCTTCGCAGATATTTTTGATGGACAGCTGTTCATATCCCTGTTTTTGCAGGATACGTTTGGCTGCCTGGAAGATTCTGGCCCTTGTTTCCCTGGATTTGATTTGTTGTTTTGAGAGTCCCTGTGTTTCCTGATTCATAAGTAAAAGCCCCTTTGAGTATTTATATTTTCTAATAAGTTCAAGTAGTTTCAGTATAACATAGAGAAAAAGTATTTTCAAGAAAACAGAGTGAACTCTGTATTGCTGGTGCCATTGCATACAGAGTGAAATTCAGTTATAATTATCCGCGTAATTAAAGAAGAAAAATCTTCGAAATACAACAAGAAAGGGACAGACAAAGACATATGGATATTAATCAGGTGATTACCGAAGAACTTGGCGTTAAGAGATGGCAGGTTGATGCTGCGGTAAAATTAATTGATGAAGGTAATACGATTCCATTTATTGCAAGATATAGAAAAGAAGTCACGGGAACATTAGATGATGCACAGCTGAGAACGCTGCATGAAAGACTGATGTACCTGCGCAATCTGGAAGAAAAGAAAGAACAGGTTCTGGCAAGTATTGAAGAACAGGGGAAACTTACCGAAGAACTGAAAAAGCAGATCCTGGCAGCAGAGACGATGGTAGTGGTAGAAGATCTTTACCGCCCGTACCGCCCGAAGCGCCGGACACGTGCCATGATCGCAAAAGAAAAAGGGCTGGAGCCGCTTGCAGCACTCATCACACTTCAGAAAGCAGAGAAACCGATAGAAGTATATGCAGAAGAATATGTGAATCCGGAAAAAGAAGTGAACTCCGTAAAAGAAGCAATCGACGGGGCAAAGGATATTATCGCCGAATCGGTATCGGATGAGGCGGATTACAGAAGCTGGATCCGTAAAGCAACCGTACAGCACGGAAAGGTAATCTCACAGGCAAAAGACGAAAAAGCGGAGTCCGTATACGAAATGTATTATGATTTTGAGGAACCGGTGAACAGACTGGCCGGACACAGAGTGCTTGCACTTAACCGTGGAGAAAAAGAAAAGTTCCTTACGGTGAAGATCGAAGCACCGCAGGAGGACATCTTAAGATATCTGGAAAAGAAGATGATCCACAGTGAGAATCCGTATACGACACCGATCTTAAAAGAAGTTGCAGAAGACAGTTACAAGCGTCTGATCGCACCGGCAATCGAGCGTGAGATCAGAAGCGACCTGACAGAAAAGGCCGAAGACGGGGCAATCAGTGTATTTAAGAAGAATCTGCACCAGCTTCTGATGCAGCCGCCGATCGTCGGACAGACCGTACTTGGATGGGACCCTGCGTTCCGTACCGGGTGTAAGCTGGCTGTCGTAGACCCGACCGGTAAAGTAATCGGAACGACGGTCATCTATCCGACAGCACCGACAACTCCGAAGAAGATCCAGGCATCCAAAGACCTGTTAAAAAAGATCATTGCAAAATATAATATTACACTGATCTCCGTAGGAAATGGTACTGCATCCAGAGAGTCTGAGCAGTTTATTGTAGAGCTGTTAAAAGAGATTCCGCAGAAGGTACAGTATGTAATCGTAAATGAAGCAGGAGCTTCCGTATATTCGGCAAGTAAGCTTGCTTCAGAAGAATTTCCGAAGTTCGACGTCGGACAGAGAAGTGCGACATCCATCGCAAGAAGACTGCAGGATCCGCTGGCAGAGCTTGTGAAGATCGATCCGAAGTCTATCGGTGTCGGACAGTACCAGCACGACATGAACCAGAAGAAGTTAAGCGAAGCGTTATCCGGTGTTGTAGAAGACTGTGTAAATAAAGTCGGGGTTGACCTGAATACAGCATCTGCACCGCTTCTGTCTTATATATCCGGAATTTCCGGAACGATCGCCAGGAATATCGTGGCATACAGAGAAGAGAACGGAAGGTTCACGGACAGAAAACAGCTTTTGAAAGTCGCAAAACTCGGACCAAAAGCATTCGAACAGTGTGCCGGATTCATGAGGATCCAGAACGGTACGAACCCGTTAGACGGAACCAGCGTCCATCCGGAATCTTACGAAGCGGCAGAAAAGCTTCTGAAGAAACAGGGCTTTTCACTGGAAGATATCAGCGGAGGAAAGCTTACCGGACTGTCTCTTACGATCAAAGACTATGCAAGACTTGCAAAGGAACTGGAAATCGGCGAGATCACACTGCGTGATATCGTGAAAGAACTGGAAAAACCGGGACGTGACCCGCGTGACGAGATGCCAAAGCCAATCTTAAGAACAGATGTCCTGGATATGAAAGACTTAAAAGAAGGAATGATCCTGAAAGGAACGGTAAGAAATGTTATCGATTTTGGTGTGTTTGTAGATATTGGGGTACATCAGGATGGACTGGTACACATTTCCGAGATTACAGATAAGAAATTCATCAAGCATCCACTGGAAGTGGTAAGTGTCGGTGATATTGTGGATGTAAAGGTAATGAGTGTGGATCTCAAGAAGAAGCGGATCCAGCTTACGATGAAGGGGATTTCCTAGGAGAAATCCACGATAAAAAGATGAAAAATGTGGAAAACATAAATTTACAGGCAGTTATATGGGGATAATTGCCTGTAAATTATCCTGTATTTGTAAAGAGCTGACAAACGGAACATGCAAGAGAGGCTGTTGGAGGCAGGTTCTCTGTATAATAAAAAATAAAGTATGGAAAGAGGATGGGACATATGAAAAAAAGTTGGGGAAAGACAATCAAAACCATTCTGGGCGTACTGGGTGGTAATCTTGTGCTGTCATTTGCGGTGGCGGCTTTCATCGTACCAAATGGGATCATTATGGGAGGTGCAACCGGTATCGGTCTTACGATCAGCCATTATTTTCCGGTGAATCTGTCGATGATCATCCTGGCGATCAATGCGGTACTTTTCGTTCTCGGTGCAGTATTTCTGGGAAAGAAATTTGCTTTAACAACGATCATCAGTTCATTTACTTATCCGATATTCCTGTCAATGGTGCAGTCCATTCCGGGAATTGATAAGGTGACGGAGAATAATGCAATGCTGGCTGCACTGTATGGCGGTGTCCTTCTTGGAATCGGCATCGGTCTGGTCGTAAGAGTAGGTGCATCTACCGGTGGAACAGACATTCTGGCACTTGTATTACATAAGTGGTTCCATGTTTCGGTAGCGGTATTCTTATATATCGTAGATTTTTCGGTACTTGGATTCCAGATGCTGTTTTCTGATTCGGAACAGATCCTGTATGGTATCCTGAATCTGTTCCTGAGTACGGTTGTGCTGAACCGGGTGATGCTTCTGGGAAAATCACAGATCCAGTTATTTGTGATCTCAGATAAATATAAGGAAATCCGACAGAAGGTTTTAACGGATATTGATGCAGGAGTAACAATGGTAGACATTGAGACCGGTTATGGAGAACAGAAGCAGCAGGGAGTGTTGTGTGTTATCCACAGCAGAAAACTGTATTCTGTAAAAGAGGCAATTCAGGAGATCGATCCGAAAGCATTTATCACCATCACACAGATCAATGAGGTAAGAGGGCGTGGATTTACCATGGAAAAACTCCGTTATGATGAAGTGAATCAAAATGGAAATAATAGTCCGAAAGAAAGCATTCGCTAAGGTATGAATCAAAACAAAATTATGAAAAACTAGACTTTACAGGCATTGTGAGTTAGAATGTTAACAAAGATATAAGGAAGGATGAGGTATCATTTATGGAGACGTATACTGGCAAATCAATATTTAAAGGAATTGCAATTGGAAAGATATTGTTCTACCAGAAGGGAGAGCAACCTGTAAAACGTGTAAAAATAGAGGATACTGCAGAGCAGATCAAGCGTTACGAAGATGCACGTGCAAAGGCAGCAGAGCAGTTACAGGGACTGTATGAAAAAGCGTTAAAAGAAGTCGGCGAAGCGAACGCAGCTGTATTTGAAGTACACCAGATGATGCTGGAAGACGATGATTACATTGATTCTGTTGTAAATATCATCGAGACGCAGCAGGTAAATGCGGAATTTGCCGTTGCCACAACAGGCGACAACTTTGCAAAGATGTTTGCAGAGATGGAAGATGATTATTTCAAAGCAAGAGCAGCAGACGTAAAAGATATTTCAGAACGTATGGTAAATATCTTAAGCGGTAACGAAAGCGGCGGAGCTATCGGTGATGAACCTGTGATCGTTGTTGCAGAAGATCTTGCACCAAGTGAGACGGTCCAGATGGACAAAGACAAACTTCTGGCATTCGTGACAAGACTTGGATCTGCGAATTCACATACAGCAATCCTTGCCAGAACCATGAACATTCCGGCACTGATCGAAGTAGATATCAAAGAAGAATGGAACGGAAAGATGGCAGTCGTAGACGGCTATACAGGAACATTCTACATTGATCCGGATGAAGAGATTTTAAAGAAAATGCAGGAAAAGAAAGAAGAAGACATCAAAGCAAGAGAGCTTCTTCAGGAGTTAAAAGGCAAAGAAGACGTAACTGTAGATGGTAAACACATCAAATTATATGCCAACATCGGCGGTGTAAAGGACGTTGCAAGCGTACTTGCCAATGATGCAGCAGGAATCGGTCTGTTCAGAAGTGAGTTCTTATATCTGGAAGCAGACAACTATCCGGATGAAGAAGCACAGTTCCAGGCATACAAGACAGTTGCCGAGAACATGGCGGGTAAGAAAGTAATCGTGCGTACACTGGATATCGGTGCGGACAAGCAGGTAGATTACTTCAACCTTGACCACGAAGAGAACCCGGCTATGGGATACCGTGCGATCCGTATCTGTCTGGACAGAAGAGATATCTTCCGCACACAGCTTCGGGCTCTTCTGCGTGCAAGTGCATATGGTAACATTGGAATCATGTATCCGATGATCATCTCGGTAGATGAAGTAAAAGAGATCAAGAAGATCGTAGAGTCTATCAAAGCAGAACTGACAGAAAAAGGAATTGAGTATGGTAATGTAGAACAGGGGATCATGATCGAGACACCGGCAGCAGTGATGATCAGTGACCTTCTGGCAGAAGAAGTAGACTTCTTCAGTATCGGAACAAATGACCTGACCCAGTATACACTGGCAATCGACAGACAGAACAGCAAACTCGACAACATTTACGATGCACACCATCCGGCAGTGCTCCGCATGATCCAGAAGACGATCGAGAACGGACACAAAGCAGGATGCTGGGTTGGTATCTGTGGAGAACTAGGAGCAGATATGACACTGACAGAGACATTCCTTAAGATGGGAATCGATGAATTGTCTGTATCTCCGACATTCGTACTCCCAATCAGAAAACTGATCCGCGAGATGAGCACAAAATAATAGTTGCACAGGTAAATATACCGTACTATAATATAGGGCGAAAGAAGATTCTTCGGGGCAGGGTGTAATTCCCAACCGGCGGTAAAGTCCGCGAACTGATCATTCGGAGAATGTCTGGACAGAAATCTATGAACAAAGATATGTGATAGAAATCTATGAACGGATATGATATACGCAGTGATCAGCCGATCTGGTGAGATTCCGGAACCGACAGTAAAGTCTGGATGAGAGAAGGATGATACGATATTTACAGGATTATTAGAAGGATATCATTACCCCCGTTACCTTTCAGGTGGCGGGGTTTTTGCCTGCTAAGCGTTCTGAAGAAGCTGTCAGTGGCAGGTTATGTAGATACCAAATATCGTATGGTTCAATGTAAGAAGTTTCTTCCTTTAGAAAATAATTCAGTTTAAAGGAGAAAGAAAGATGAGCACAGAAGTAATGGCAAGACAAAATGAAAGAAACAGAAACAAAATCAGGACAATGGCACAGATCGGTATGTTATCGGCAATCGCAACAGTATTGATGCTGTTCGAGATCCCGCTTCCGTTCGCCCCGTCCTTTTACGAGATCGACTTCAGTGAAGTACCGATCTTGATCGGAAGTTTTGCAATGGGACCACTCGCCGGAGCGGCAATAGAATTTATCAAAATCTTACTGAACTTTGCAATCAATGGAACAATGACAGCCGGAGTCGGCGAATTTGCGAACTTCCTGATCGGCTGCTCACTGGTCGTACCGGCAGCGCTGATCTACCGTAAGAAACACAGCAGAATCGGAGCAGTAGCCGGAATGATCACAGGAACCGTATTCATGACAGTAGTCGGCTGCTTCCTGAATGCATTTGTATTACTTCCGGCATATGCCAAAGCATTCGGCATGCCAATCGATGGACTGGTTGGAATGGGAACGGCTGTAAATAAGCATATTACAGACCTTAAGACATTCGTGATACTGGCAGTCGGACCGTTTAATCTGCTGAAAGGTACACTGGTGTCTTTGATTGTGTTTCTGGTTTATAAGAAGATCAGTCCGATATTGAAGATGAATGCGTAGAGGGGGGGTGATTTATTATGGTGGCTTACCCCGGGTCTGAAAAAAAGTATAGCAGGGATTGCTGTGCTGATTCAATCAGGGGAACATCTAAAGCAAAAAAATCGGCCTAAAAGCAGCCGGTCAAAAATCATAACTCGCTAATCACTCAGACAAATGATTTTTGACCGGCTAACGGCCGATTTTTTTACTTAAGAAGTTCCAACCATGATTTCATATGCACAGCAATCCCTGCTATACTTTTTTTCAGTCACGTTTTCGCATGCCATAATAAATGAAACCGTGGAACTGTAACCGTTGTGATGGCGGAAGTTTGCTTACAGAACCTGTTACTAACATAATCTGCAAGCAACAGGTCTTTTACGGACATACAGCAACAAAAAAGCCGGAAAATCAAGGACTTTCAACACAACTTCCCGGCTACACACAAAAGTTGCAGCCCCTCTATTGAATTCATTATCATTGGCCAATCACGACATGAGAAAGACTTGGTGTTCTGTTTGTGGCGTATATGGAGTGATGTTTAGAAAAACTTAGGGTGTTCAAATCTCCGTTAAAGGCATGGAACGAATTGTTTGAGCGAAGCGAGTTATGAGTGGAATGCCTTTGCTTTTAGGAGATTTGAACACCCTTAGATTTTCTTACATCACGGAATCTTAGCCACAAACAGAACACCAAGTCTTTCTCATGGACCGGGGTAAGCCACGATGATGAACTAAATAGAAAACTTATTCAGCCGGACATATCTCCACCCAATACCCATCCGGATCATTGATAAAATAGATACCCATCTCCGAATTCTCAAAACAGACGCAATTCATTTCTTTATGGAATGCCAGTGCCGCATCCATATCATCCGTCTGCATAGCCAGGTGGATCTCATTATCACCGAGATCATAAGGTCTGTCCATGTCGCGCAGCCATGTGAGTTCTAATTTATGCGGGGTAGTGTCATCACCCATGAATACCAGTTTGAAGCTTCCATCGGCCGCTTCTGTCTCTTTTGTAATCTTAAGTCCGAGTGCTTTCTGATAGAACTCGATGGACTTGTCAAGATCGGCAACGTTGATGTTGTTGTGATAAAATGTGAATTTCATATAGATTCCTCCAATGTTAGTAAATGTTAATATAATTAAGCTGTTATCTGAAAGTATATCATGAGTAGCAGAAGAAAAAAAGATGTGTTATACTTAAAGATACTGAATACAGTGATTTCACGTTACTGTTTACGCAACGTGTAAACAGTAACGATTTCACAAAATGGAAAGGGAGAGCTTATGATAATAGAGACAAACAGTGAGAAAGAAACCTGGGAACTGGGATTCGACCTGGGTGAAAAAGCCTGTGCGGGACAGGTGTATACATTGGTGGGAGATCTGGGCGTCGGAAAGACGATATTTACCAAAGGTCTTGCCAAAGGACTGGGGATAGAAGAACCGGTCAGCAGTCCTACATTTACCATTGTGCAGGTCTATGATGAAGGAAGACTGCCCTTTTATCATTTTGATGTGTACAGGATCGGTGATGTGGAAGAGATGGATGAGATTAGCTATGATGATTACATTTACGGAGAAGGTGTCAGCCTGATCGAGTGGGCGAATCTGATCGAGGAGATATTACCGGAACATTATACAGAGATTAAGATAGAAAAGGATCTGGAAAAAGGATTCGATTACCGGAGGATTACAATATGCGAATATTAGCATTAGACAGCTCTGGTCTGGTCGCCAGTGTAGCTGTAGTTGAAGACGGGGCAATGGATGACCAGGTCATTGCCGAATATACAGTGAATTATAAAAAGACACATTCACAGACATTGCTTCCGATGCTGGATGAGATCGTGAAGATGACAGAGATGGATCTGAATACGGTGGATGCGATCGCAGTAGCCGGAGGTCCGGGATCATTCACGGGACTTCGTATCGGTTCAGCAACAGCCAAGGGACTTGGACTTGCACTTAAGAAACCATTGATCCACATCCCGACATTGGAAGGACTTGCTTATAATCTGTGTGGGATTGCAGATATTGTGTGTCCGATCATGGATGCAAGACGCGGACAGGTGTATGCCGGTATCTATGCATTTGACGGACAGAAGCTTCAGATACTGGAAGACCAGATGGCGGTTCCGATAGAAGAACTGGGAGAAAAGCTGAAGAAATATTTAAACGAGGGCAGAAAAGTAACCTTCCTCGGTGACGGGGTTCCTGTGCATAAGACAAAGATCACAGAAGACATCCTGCCGGGAGAAGCAGTTACATTTGCGCCGGCGAATATGAACCGGCAGAGAGCTGCATCCGTAGGAACACTGGGAATGCAGTATTATAGAGAAGGAAAGATTGAAACTGCAATGGAGCATCAGCCGGATTATCTCCGCGTGTCTCAGGCAGAAAGAGAACGGAAGGAGAGAATGGGAAATGTATAGATTTCAGTGTGATTATACCGAAGGAGCACATCCGGCAATTATGCAGAGGATGATGGAGACCAATATGGAGCAGACCAACGGATATGGATTGGATCCATACTGTGACAGTGCAAGACAGAAGATCAGGGATCTGTGTGAATGTCAGGATGCAGATGTACATTTCCTGGTGGGCGGGACACAGACCAACACAACAGTGATCAGTGCCGCACTCCGTCCTTATCAGGGAGCAGTTGCAGCAGTAAGCGGGCATATTAATGTACATGAGACCGGAGCGATTGAAGCGACCGGTCACAAAGTGCTGCCGCTTCCAAGTGAAGACGGCAAGATCAGTGCTGCGCAGGTAGATGAGATGTGTCATGCACACTTTACAGATGGAAGTCAGGAACATATGGTACAGCCGGGGATGGTATATATTTCCCATCCGACAGAGAATGGAACACTGTATACAAAGAAAGAATTAATGGATCTATATGAAGTGTGCCGGAAATATGATATGTTATTGTTCCTTGACGGAGCACGTCTTGGTTACGGACTGATGGCGGAGACGAATGATATTACACTTGCAGACCTTGCAAAGTATACCGACGTATTTTACATCGGCGGAACAAAGGTAGGAGCATTATTCGGTGAGGCAGTCGTGATCACGAACCAGGCATTGAAGAAAGATTTCCGTTATATGATCAAGCAGAATGGCGGAATGCTGGCAAAAGGACGCCTTCTCGGCATCCAGTTCGACACACTGTTTACGAATGATCTTTATTTTGAAATTTCGGCACATGCAGATGAACTGGCAATGAAGCTTAAGAAGACATTCCAGGCGAAGGGATATGGCCTGCGTTACGATTCCTGTACGAATCAGCAGTTCCCGATCCTGCCGGATGACCATATTGAAAAATTAAAAGAAAAATATGTGTTTGAGTTCTGGGAGAAAATCTCGGATACAGAAAGTGCAGTCAGATTCTGCACAAGCTGGGCGACAAAGCCGGAAGTGGTAGATGAACTGATCAGGGATATCGAGACATGTTAGAAAATCAGATATTGTGTGAGGCAGAACTGTCGGATCTTCCGGAGATTGCTGCGTTAGAAAAAGAAATATTCCCGGATGCATGGAGTCTGAAAAGTCTGGAAGAGACATGGAATCAGAAGAATGCTGCGATATTTGTGGCAAAGACAGAAGGAAAAACCGCAGGCTATCTCATTGTCTATTATGTATTAGATGAAGGAGAGATTGCCAGGATTGCGACTGCTCCTTCTATGCGCAGACAAGGGGCTGCCGGACAGATGTTCCGGAAGCTTCTGGAATTCTGTCTGGAACAGAAGATAACAAGAATCATGTTGGAAGTAAGAGAAAGTAATGAAGCTGCCAGAAGATTTTATGAGAAATGCGGATTTAGAGAAGACGGAATCCGCAGAAATTACTATGAGAATCCAAAAGAAAATGCAGTTTTGATGTCAAAAAATCTGTAGGAAACAATGGTAATTCTTACAGCACTTTCCACTGGTCAGCAGACAGATGGAAAGCTATAATATAGGCGTAACCGAGGAACGAACAGACAGAGAATGATGAAAAGAGAACAGTGTAATATGAGAAAAGTACCGGGAAAACCGGTGACAGGATTACAGGAGGAACGGTATGCGCCAGTTTGAAGAACAGACAAGAAAAGTAAAAGAAGTTACCAGTATCGTATGTAATAAATGTGGCAGAGTGATCCCGGTGATAGAAGGGGTTCCCCAGGAAGATGTCCTGACGGTGGACAAGCGGTGGGGCTATTTTTCCGAAAAAGATAACCGGACAGATCATTTTGACCTTTGCGAAGCCTGTTATGATGAACTGACAGGAAGCTTTAAGATTAAACTGGAAGAATAGAGGAAGAATAGAGGAAAATTATGTTAGATGTATGTTTGTTAGGAACCGGAGGGATGATGCCGTTGCCGTACAGATGGCTGACATCCCTGATGGTGCGTTACAATGGAAGCAGTCTTTTGATCGACTGCGGAGAGGGAACACAGATCGCGATAAAAGAAAAAGGCTGGAGCTTTAAACCGATTGACGTGATCTGTTTTACGCATTATCACGGAGATCATATCAGCGGACTTCCGGGACTGCTTCTTACTATGGGAAATGCAGACCGTACCAAGCCGCTTACATTAATCGGACCAAAAGGACTGGAGCGTGTAGTAAATGCCCTGCGCGTGATCGCGCCGGAGCTTCCGTTCCAGATTAAATATATGGAAATTACGGAAGCCGAGCAGACATTCGAATTGAATGGCTACCGGCTGAAGGCATTCCGCGTGAACCACAACGTAACCTGTTATGGTTATACGATGGAAATTGACCGTGCGGGTAAATTCGATGTGGAAAGAGCGAATGCATCGAATATCCCACAGGAATACTGGGGAATTTTACAAAAAGGCGAGACGGTAGAAACAAAGAGACATGTATACACACCGGATATGGTACTTGGACCGGCAAGAAAAGGAATCAAGCTTACGTATACTACGGATACCAGACCGACCGAATCCATTAAGCAGAACGCAAAGCATTCCGATCTCTTTATCTGTGAAGGAATGTATGGCGAAAAAGATAAGCAGAAGAAAGCAAAAGAATATAAGCATATGACATTCTATGAGGCAGCCCAGCTTGCAAAAGAGGCAGAAGTAAAAGAAATGTGGCTGACGCATTATAGCCCGTCACTGACAAAACCAGAGGAATATATGGATGACGTTAAGGCAATATTCCCGAATTCTGTCGCAGCAAAAGATAAACGCTCGGTAGAACTGGTATTTGAAGATTAGGAGGGAGAATATGAGCGAGAAAAAAGATGTATTAATACTGGCAATCGAAAGTTCCTGTGATGAGACGGCAGCGGCAGTTGTGAAGAATGGAAGAGAAGTACTGTCTAATGTTATCTCTTCGCAGATTGCACTGCATACATTGTATGGAGGCGTTGTGCCGGAAATCGCCTCCAGAAAACATATAGAAAAGATTAATCAGGTGATTGAGGAAGCTCTGAAAGAAGCTGAGGTAACACTGGATGACATTGATGCAATTGGTGTGACCTACGGACCGGGGCTGGTAGGTGCACTTCTGGTAGGTGTGGCAGAAGCAAAGGCAATCGCATATGCAGCGGGTAAACCACTGGTCGGAGTGCATCATATTGAAGGGCATATTGCGGCCAATTTTATCGAACACAAAGAATTAGAACCGCCATTTTTCTCACTGGTAGTATCCGGAGGACATACACATCTGGTACGTGTGAAAGATTATGGCAAATTTGACATCATCGGAAGAACCAGAGATGACGCGGCAGGGGAAGCATTTGACAAAGTGGCCCGTGCGATCGGACTTGGCTATCCGGGCGGCCCGAAGATTGATAAGGTGGCAAAAGAGGGAAATCCGGATGCTATCGCATTTCCGCGTGCAAATGTAGAAGATGCACCGTATGACTTCAGCTTCAGTGGATTGAAATCTGCTGTTCTGAATTATATCAATGGATGTAAGATGAAAGGCGAGGAATACAATCAGGCAGATGTCGCAGCTTCTTTCCAGAAAGCAGTGACGGATGTACTGGTTGCAAAAGCCATGCATGCAGTGGAAGAATATAAAGTGGACAAATTCGCCATTGCAGGTGGTGTAGCATCAAACAGTGCTCTTCGTGCGGCAATGAAAGAAGCGTGTGAGGAACGAGACGTAAAATTCTATTATCCGTCTCCGATTTTCTGTACGGATAATGCTGCAATGATCGGTGTGGCGGCTTATTATGAATATATGAATGGGACAAGAAGCGGATGGGATCTGAATGCAGTTCCGAATCTGAAGCTTGGCGAACGTTAATTTTGAAAAATTCAGGCGGTGAGAGATAAATGAAAAAGAGATGCGTGGCAATCGTACTTTCAGCGGGACAGGGAAAAAGAATGGGAACATCTATCCAGAAGCAGTATATCGAGCTGTGCGGGAAACCCATTATCTGTTACTGCCTGGAAGCATTTGAAAAGTCGGAAATTATTGATGATGTGATCATGGTGGCCGGAGCCGGACAGGAAGAGTATGTGAAGGAAGAGATTGTGAAGAAATATCATTTTCAAAAAGTACGTGCAGTGGTTCCGGGAGGAAAAGAACGCTACGACTCTGTCTGGAATGGCTTAAAGGCTATTCGCGACGGTATAGCCGGAGAAGAGGCAAAAGAAGGCTATGTGTATATTCACGATGGCGCCAGACCATTTGTGGACGAAGAGATTATAAAGAGAGCTTATGCATGTGTAGAAGTAAATCGTGCATGTGTTGCGGGCATGCCAAGTAAGGATACCGTAAAGATTGTGGATGATGAGCAGTTTGCAGTCACTACACCTGCGCGCAAATATGTATGGATTGTGCAGACCCCGCAGGTATTTGAGACAGAACTTATTACACAGGCATATGAAAAGCTTATGCAGCATGACCGGGAAAATGTAACCGATGATGCTATGGTAGTGGAGCAGGAAATGCAGATACCTGTAAAACTATTCGAAGGCTCTTATTGCAATATCAAGATCACGACACCGGAAGATCTGGATACTGCAAAAGGATTTATTGAGCATATATAATGATACTGTAAAAGAGACGTTTTATTTTACAGTATCATTAAAAGCCATTCGGAAGAAGTTGTCAGTGGCAGCCTTTATATAAGTGTATTTATAGGCGGAAAATACAGAAAAATAAGGAAAATACAAAAAAATAAAAAAAGTTTGAAAAAAGTATTGACGACAGCAAAAAGCTGTGCTAGAATACATCTTGTCGCTGAGGTGATACGGAAGCGGCAGACAAGTAAATAGATGGAGAGGTATCGAAGTGGTCATAACGAGGCGGTCTTGAAAACCGTTTGTCCGAGAGGGCGCGTGGGTTCGAATCCCACCCTCTCCGCTTTATAAAAACTACCAAGTTTATCCTGGTAGTTTTTTATATGTCAAAGTATGTGAGGTGACATAGAGGTCTGACGCATACAAAGAGTTGAATTGTACGATGATGATCGAGCAGTTTATGTGGAGAAATACCCAAGCTGGCCGAAGGGGCTCCCCTGGAAAGGGAGTAGGTCGTTAATAGCGGCGCGAGGGTTCAAATCCCTCTTTCTCCGTTTGTTAATATATAAGTAGTGCGAATAAAAAAGTTTAGAAAAACTTATTGACAAAGTTCGACTGCTATGGTATATTAACTGAGTCGTTGCGAGAGACAAGGTCGGAAGACAACGAGTTGACGCAAAGATGACATAATTGTTTTTGAAGGCGATGTAAACCAAATTCAAAAAAGAATAAAATAACAGTTGACAAACACAACTGATTGTGATATTCTTAATAAGCTGTCGCTTGAGACAAACAAA
>CAKRAT010000010.1 GCA_934295165.1 uncultured Dorea sp.
GATTTCGTAAAAGCATATGGTGTTGTTACACTCATCATCATCGGCTGCGGAATTATCATGTTAGCATTTACTAAGAAGTTTGACCAGATGGTTGAAGGTAAATAATTTGTAAATTAAATACCGTACATAAAAAGAAGACTTGCAAAAGCAGGTCTTCTTTTTATGTCTTAGCACTTTTTTATTTTCTGCGGTAAGTTTTATTTCCCTTCCCGTAGCTTCTTCTCACTTGATTATTGTTCTTTTTATGTTTCTTTTTCGAACCGTTCTTTTTATTTCCCTTTGACTTATTATTATAGCCTTTTACAGGAATTTCTTTCTTCTTTTCCAGAACATCTGCCTGATCTTCAAATGCGGGTTTCAAAAGGAATTCTGCACCGATTACAAAGCAGGCTGCCTGTACACCAAGCTGTGTCATCTCCGCCCAGTCTCCAAGACTGGCAAAAACCGGATCCAAGACGCGGGCACCAAAAAGAATCATCAGTGTCAGTCCCGCATAGGTAAACAGCGAATAAAACATCATCGTCTTTCCCGTGCCTTTATTCTGCCGCATGTAATAATATCCTGCGATAAAAATCACGCCGCCGATAATGACTAATATGTAATTTAACACTTCCGCTTTCTCCTTTACTATTTCTGATTTCTGAACTGCATCGGGGTCATATCATACGCCTTCTTAAACAGGCGGTTGAAATGCTCTACATTCTGATAACCGACTGACATTGCGATATTCTCAACTGTCATATTGCTGCTCTTAAGCAGGGCTTTCGCCTTCTTCATGCGGATCTTCTTCACCAGATCGCCAAACGTCATTCCTGATTTTTCTTTGATGTATTTTGACAGATATGGTTTGGATAAGAAGAATTTCTCAGCCAGGTCATCCAGCGTGATATCAATATAATTTGCCTGCACATAATTCATGATCTCGATCATTCTTGCATCTGTACACGCATCGGCACTTCCGAGTTCTTCAATCTTATTCACCGCAACGATCAACGCTTCAATAGATGCCCTGATGATATCCGGATCGATTCCTACGCCCCAGAATGTCTTTCCTTTGCAGATGATTCCCACATAAGCCACAGCCTTTGAAGAAGAACCTTTCGTAAGGGAGTGTTCCTCATAGAAGGATAATTCATAGCTGATATTGAAATATTGCTTAATCGCATTACTTACTGCATCCAGACGTCCGTTTCCGATCGAAGTGATCACTTTGCTCTCACCTGCATGATTGATTGTCACTTCTGCAGTGATTCCGTCTACCTGTTTAAAATGACACTCATCAATATGGAAGATGGATTTCGTATTAATATAATGATCAGAGAAGATCTGGTATACCCAGTCTGGTGTCAGCTCTTTGTGAGCCTTATCCGACACATCTTTTACCATATAGCCTACTTCTTCACGCATTGCTTTTGGAAGATTGATTCCATGGCTGTGCATTAAGATGTAGTTTACGCCGCCCTTACCGGACTGGCTGTTGATACGGATAACGTCTGAGTCATATTCTCTTCCGACATCCTTCGGATCAATCGGCAGATATGGAACCGTCCATTTATCACATTTCTTCTCATCTCTCCATGCCATACCTTTTGCGATTGCATCCTGGTGTGATCCGGAAAATGCAGTAAATACCAGATCTCCTGAATATGGCTGACGGTCATATACCTGCATTCTTGTCAGGCGCTCATATGTCTCACGGATCTTTCTCATATTCGAGAAATCCAGTCCAGGATCTACGCCCTGGGAATACATATTCATACCAAGTGTAATGATGTCTACATTACCGGTACGTTCCCCATTTCCAAATAATGTACCCTCGATACGGTCTGCACCCGCAAGGATACCAAGCTCTGCCGTTGCCACACCGCATCCTCTGTCGTTATGCGGGTGAAGAGAAAGCACTACATTCTCTCTATATTTCAGATGCTTATGTACATATTCTAACTGGCATGCAAATGTATGAGGCATTGCATTCTCTACAGTTGTAGGAATGTTGATAATTGCCTTATTGTCAGCTGTCGGCTGCCATACATCCAGAACAGCATTACATACTTCTACGGCATAGTCCACTTCTGTTCCATGGAAACTCTCCGGACTGTACTCGAATGTAAAGTTTCCGTCTGTCTCATTTGCCAGCTCCAGAAGTAATTTTGCTCCATCAATTGCAAGCTGTTTTACCTGCTCTTTGTCTTTTCTGAACACCTGTTCACGCTGTGCAACAGATGTCGAATTATACAAATGAATCACTGCATGAGGTGCACCCTTTACTGCTTCAAACGTTCTCTTGATGATATGTTCTCTTGCCTGTGTCAGAACCTGAACCGTTACATCATTCGGAATCATATCCTTTTCAATCAGAGTTCTCATGAACTGATACTCTGTCTCAGAAGCTGCCGGGAATCCAACCTCGATCTCCTTGAACCCGATGTCTACCAGCATCTGGAAGAACTCCAGCTTTTCATCCAGACTCATTGGCTCGATCAGCGCCTGGTTACCATCTCTTAAGTCTACGCTGCACCATTCCGGCGGCTGTTCTACAGAATCTTTTTCCGCCCAGTCATATGTGACCTCCGGCGGCATGAAATAACTTTTCTCATATTTCTGATAATTCTTCATAATACAAAACCTCTCCTTTTACCCAATATTTTAACTCCTATCATTGTCGTGCAATTTCATCCTGCTTCATGTTCCGAAGTCATCCACAGAACCTTTTCTTGCATCTTATTGCAATAATAATCATCAATTTCGTTGTTCATTTTTAACACTTTTATATTCTAACATATCCACAAGCAAAAGGGAAGCGATAAATTTAATCACTTCCCTTGATGTTTTTTAATATATTCGATTTTTCAGATTATTGCAGTTAATTTTGTTCCAGAGACCGTTTTTTAGTGATTACAACCTTTTCGTCATAGCAGGTAAAGATCTCATCTACCTTCTCTTTCTGAAGCTTCGGTGTGATGACACTTACCACCGGTACAACCACCAGCCCTGCAATCATCGCAACTGCTCCCGCATTGATTGGTGAGGCAATGAAATGGAAAAACAAATTCAAAACCGTGATTCCAACTCCTGCCGCAAAGCTTGCCCATACAGCAGCTCTTGTTACGCCCTTCCAGTACAGACCATACATAAACGGAGCCAGGAACGCCCCTGCCAGTGCTCCCCAGGAGATTCCCATGAGCTGTGCAATAAATGTCGGAGGATCCATTGCAATTACCACCGATAAGACGATGAAGAACACTACCATCACCTGCATCGTGCGTACCTGTTTCTTCTCGCTCATATCTTTCATCACATTATCTTTCAGGAAATCCAGTGTCAACGTTGAGCTGGATGTCAGTACCAGCGATGCCAGTGTAGACATTGAAGCAGATAATACCAGTACTACAACGATTCCGATCAGAATATCCGGCAGTGTCGATAACATATGCGGAATAATTCCGTCAAAGATCATATTGCCCGCCTCATCATGCAGTTCTGGTGCATCGAATAATCTACCAAATCCTCCAAGGAAATAGCATCCTCCGGAGATCACAATTGCAAACAAGGTAGAAATAACCGTTCCGGTATTAATTGATTTCTCATCTTTGATCGCATAGAATTTTCCGACCATCTGCGGAAGTCCCCATGTTCCAAGAGAAGTAAGGATTACAACTCCCAGAAGATTTAACGGATCCGGCCCAAAGAACGAGGTAAATGCTCCCGGCTGTCCCATTGTAACCGGCACATCACTTGGAATCTCTGCCATCGTCTTAATTGCCTGGATGAATCCCCCCTGTCCGTTTAGCACAGCCAGAATTACAGCTACGATACCGCCTAACATAATGATCCCCTGAATGAAGTCATTGATCGCAGTTGCCATGTAACCGCCAAGGATTACATAAATTCCTGTAAATACTGCCATCCCGATAACGCAGTATTTATATGGAATATTGAATGCCATTCCAAACAGCCTGGACAATCCATTGTATACAGATGCCGTATACGGAACCAGGAAAATGAATACAATCGCTGAAGCAGTAATCTTCAAAGCTTTACTTCCGTATCTTTCTCCAAAGAAATCCGGCATCGTCTTAGAATTCAGATGTTGCGTCATAACCTTTGTACGTCTTCCGAGTACCACCCATGCCAGCAGACTTCCGATGATTGCATTCCCAAGTCCGATCCACGTGGAAGCAAGACCGTATTTCCATCCAAACTGTCCTGCATATCCTACGAATACAACTGCGGAGAAATATGACGTTCCATACGCAAATGCTGTAAGCCAGGGACCTACCGATCTTCCTCCCAATACATAACCGTCTACGCTTGTCGCATGCTTTCTTGCATAGATGCCGACTGATACCATAATTGCAAAAAATATCACCAGCATCAATAATTTCATCGCCATAATTTTTCTCCTCTACTTTCTCATTTTCCTTTTTTGTAATCCCAACTTTGCTAATTTACTTTAAAGCGTTGCGCTTTAAAGTATTAAAGTTTGTATTGTTAGATTAGCACAGTTGATACGCTGTTGTCAACAACATTTTTCAATCTTCGGAATTTATTAGCACCGGCTCTCTCCTGCACACTTTGGTATAAAGAAAAAAACAGCTGCATAACTCCTGTTCGAAGTTCTCAGCTGTTTTTATCCATCTTTTATTTTCCGTCTATTTCATTTTTTCTACTCTGTCCTGAATGGTCTTATTGAAGTTCTCTACTTTTCTCTCATATGTAGAATTCATAAATTCAGACTTCAGCATAAAATCTGCCGTAGCCAGATTATTGGCCGTCGGAATGTCGTAAAGAACTGCGATACGTGACAACGCTCTTACATCCGGGTCATGTGGCTGTGCCTCTAACGGATCCCATAGGAAGATCATAAAATCAATCTGTCCCTCTACAATCTTTGCTCCAACCTGCTGATCTCCTCCGAGCGGGCCGCTGTTATAGCCTTTTACAGGCAGACCTGTCTTCTCTGCGATCAGACGCGCTGTCGTACCCGTACCACATAAGAAATGTCCCTTTAAGATCTCCTTGTTCTTATCGCACCACTCAATCAGCTCTTTTTTCTTGCCGTCATGAGCAACCAGTGCGATATGTTTTGCTTTTCCGATTTCAAATGTCACAAAATTATCTTTTAACATCTGCCAGATTCTCCTCTCTTTATTATTGCGTTCTGCAACAAATATATTTTCAATATATATTTATAATAAAGTGCATTTTACCATCTGTCAACTTAATAAATATGACATCCGCTTCGTCCATGCTCTTTCACATAATAAAGCACCTTATCCGCCGACAGCTTTTGATTCCTTTGCGGTCAGACTATTTCAGATTCTCCTTAATCTGTCTGGTGAAATTCTCATCCGAGATTCCTTTGTTCCCGGTCGTTTCCCCATAATATTTTCCATAGTTTTTACCATAATATTTTCCATAATAACGGCTGTAATAATGTCCGTTCATCTTTCTGTCCACCTTATTCAGAACAACTCCCAGAACCGGGCAGCCTGCATTTTCCAGACTGGTCTTTACATTTTGTGCCAGACGGTATTTGATTGCTCCTGATTCCAGAACCATGATTGCCCCGTCGCTGTGCTCCGCAACAATTGCGCCATCAACAACCATTCCAAGCGGTGCACTGTCAATGATAATATAATCATACAGTGTGCGGAGATATTCCAGTGTCTGCTTAAAACGTTCACCAGACAACAGCTCTGTCGGATTCGGTGCGTACGGTCCGGAAAAGATTATATGAAGTCCCGGAATATTCGTAGAATAAACCACTTCGGACAAATTACTCTGTCCGGAAAGGAAATGTGTCATTCCTTTCTCAATATTGGTTGCCTGCAGTCTGGATGCAAGTACGGATTTTCTGATATCTGCATCAATCACAAGCACCTTTTTCTTAATCTCTGCCAGTGAAGCGGCGAGTCTGATAGAAGTCTGGGATTTTCCTTCTCCCATTACAGCGCTTGTAACCATGATAACTTTCTTATCATCCCCACAGAACAGCACGTTCGTTCTCAACGTCTTAAACTCTTCTGTCATCGCATAACTCATAGGTTCTAACTGTATTCTTGTTTTTTTCATATGTATCTGTTTTCTCCTCTTTCACCTGTTATTTTTGAAGGATTGATTACAAAAATTCTTTCCGCTGTACGGCTGCCCCATTTCCTCTCCACATAATCTGCACATTCCCGTAATCTTGACGGTCTCTCTTTCAGATCATGTGCATCCGAAGCAATAAAATCTATCTCTTCTTTTTTCATAAGTTTCTTGCAAAACCTTCTTATCTTCCATCCCTCAATGCCAAGCAATGCATCTGCATTCACCTGGATCATTGCTCCCTGATCAATCAGTTCCGCCACATATTCCGAATGGCTCACGATCGCCGGATACCGTTCTATGTGTGCAATAATAGGTTTAAACCCACCCGTGACCAGTTCATATATTGTATTATGAATCTTCCTGTAATTATCCATGGAAGAAAATTCCACAAGGACATAACGGCTGCCCGCCAGTGCCGGGCGTCTGCCATGCTTCAGATCTTCCAGCATCTCTCCGTCTCTGTGGTACTCACACCCCAGCCAGGCCTGTATTCCCTTCTGTCCGATTCCTTCCGCATACTTTTTCAGCAGCTGATATTTACACTCTATTTCTTCCATTGATGGCTCGAACATTCCCTTACGGTAATGTGGTGTCACGATAATCCTGCGGACTCCATCCCTGTACATCCGGTTCAGCATCACCCGCATGATTCTTTCACTCTGTGCCCCATCATCTACCTCCGGCAGAACATGACAATGAATATCTGTTAAAATCATCTATATACCTCAGCAGTCATAACGAAAAAAACTCTTTCTGAAACATTCCATCCCAGAAAGAGAATTTCCCAACATTGATCAATCTGTATTATCTTACTTCTCTTTTACGAAGACAGTAAATTCCACCAATCATTAATACAACAGCTGCAGCTGCCATAGCAGGAATTGTTGTTGTCTCTCCTGTTTTCGGAGATACCTTTCCTGTAGAACCTGCTGCCGTGCTCTTGTCCACTACAAATGCAACACATTTTAACTGGTCGGCATTTGCAAATGTTACAGTAATCGTACCATTGCCTGCTACACAGTCTAATACAACCCATTCGCCATTCACATAAGCAAGAACTGCCATATGTGCACCTGCAACAACTCCCGGCACGCTGAATGTCAGTGTAATAGGATATGTAACATCTGACTGATCAAGCGTTATAGAACGTACATCTACGACTTCCATTCCGGCATAATAGTTCGCACCAAGAACAGCTTTCAGTCCTTCTACACTCTGAATTGATGCAATTGCTGAATTATAGCTGGCATCTGGCTGTCCCAAAGAAAAAGTAAGTGCTCTTCCATTGGCATCTTTTCCAGACTGTGCTTTTACTACACCATTCACAGTCGGACTATTTGCTGCAAATGCGGTAACGCCCATTGCCAGAATCATGACTGCGGCCATCATAACGCATACAATCTTCTTCACGTTCTTTCTCATTGCCTGTCCCTCCATTTTCTTATTTTTGTATCTGAAAATTAATCCAGCCTACCTATCGTTATTCATTATATCACTTGCTTATCGGTTTGTAAAACATTTTCAGAATTTTTTCGTATACCTGCGCATCATTCAAATAGAACTCATCGTGTTCCTCTCCTGCAGTCATATTTCCCGGAAGCGATTCTATCTGATCATCGATCTCATACTCTGCCAGTGTTTTCATCTGTCCAGCAGACATATCCGTATACAGATATTCTCCGGCACTGTTTTCAATCAGGCTATATAATTCTTTTATATCTGATTGTTTCAACTGATGAATCAATGCCAGAATAAACTGATTCTGCCGGTTCATACGATCCGCATTACTTCCGGTAACTGCAGTATCACGATAGCGTACATAGTTTTCAGCCTGTACACCATTCAAAGTAAGCTGTGCTCCTGCTGTGAATACCGGATCAATCGATGTATAATCTTCCGGCACTACAATACCGACCCCTCCGAGTGTATCTACAATCTTCGAAATACCTTCTACATACAATGTAATGCAGGAACGCACCGGAACCCCATATAACAAATCCGACACAGTATTCTTTGTCAACTGGCTGGACTTTCTCGTACTATTCCCATAAGCATACTGCAATGCAATCTGCGCTTTTTCCTTAGCAAGAAATGTACCGGATTCATCATAAATAGAAATATCCGTCATGGTATCCCTGGATATCTCCAGTATTTTTGCTGTTTGTTTCTTCTTATTCATAACAAGCAACAGGATTGTATCAGATTGTCCACTGTTTCCTGCCGTGCTATTCACTGTTGCTTTTTCTGAACTGTCCACCCCAAGAAACAACACAGTTGTAATATCCGAATTATATTTATACTTTTTCCCTTTGTAGGTAATGCTGCTGTCTTCCTCATCATCCGGTTCTGCCACAGTACTCTGACTTAGTTGTCCTTGTTTTATCTTTATCGTAATTCCAGCCAATATAATTATGCCAACAACAAGTACCGCACATACCACAACCCATTTTTTCTTATTCATCCATCAGCACCGCCTCTACTATATATCTCTTCTCCGGCCGCCCTCCGATACAGGTGCTCAGCGTCAATATGTGACTGTCTGTATCTACCTGCACAGATTCATCTCTGCTGTCTTTCATGTCTCTTGAACCCTGAATCGAATTCAAATACAACTGTCTCTGATATGCATCTGTAAAATCATAGCTATTCAGAATATGTTCATTACCATACACCACTGCTGCAAAAATGCGGTATGTCAGCTTTTTCTCCGGTGTATAGATATACACATACGGATGTTCTGTCAGGTACTGCGGATCTTCATACGCATGTAATCCCTGGAACATACTTCCATCTTTCATGTTGTGCCCATAAATCACCGTATTGTAATCCGAAAAATCTTTTGCATTCAAGGACTCCGTATAGATAGATCCCGGATATCCGGACTTTCCGTCTATCGTATGATTCAGATAATATGTATCATCTTCTGCACTTTGTACGATCGGATAGTTGATCTTTGTATCCGGAATTTCAATCCATGCATAGATATCCGGATTCGTCTCTTTTAATGAATCAAAATCAATCGGACTTACATATGTGTCTTTCTGTTCCGTGTCATCAGAAGAATCTATGTCTTTCTTCTTATTATCAACTGCTTCTTTCTGCACTTTTGAATAGACATCCGCATTATCTGCTTTATGATATTCATACCACACAATAAAACCGATACAGCAGACAGACAACAGAATCATCAGAATTCCCAGTCCTTTTCGCACCTTATTTTTCATTATGCAGTCTTCTTTCTGTTCTTTTTCTCCATTGGAATCTCTGCAAGGGTATTCAGCTGCAGATATTTTCTTACATCTTCTTCTGTCTTGATCGTATCATCTAAAAGATAACACAGCACAATAATTGCAACCGCAATTGCCGCACCAACAATTCCTCCCATTGCAATATTCTTCGTCAGATTCGGGCTCGATGGTGCCTTCGGTGTAATTGCCTTCTCCGCAATACTTGGTTTATCCGTTGCCATTACAGATGAAATATTCTCTGCAACCGCTTCTGCCATAGCATTTGAAATTGTCTTTGCAAGCTTCGGATCGGAATTTGTTACGTGAATCTTAAGAATATGTGAATCTGTAGGATTCTCCAAATTAACTGCTCCAACTAACTGTTCATATGACATATCTAAATCCAGTTCTTTAATTACGCTCTGAATAACCGGTCTGCTTTTTGCCATGATTGTAAAATCTGCCGTTAATTCCGAACTAAGCTGCAAATCTGCGACCGATGAAATACTGGTTGTTTGTCCCAGAATATATATCATAGAAGTAGCCGTATACTGAGGAGTAACCATAAGTTTTGTATAACCACCTGCAAGTACCGCACCAATCACCAGACATGCAACAATCGCCCAAAGCTTTCTCCATAACGCTCCGGCCAGTTCTAACAGATCGATCTGCATATCTTCTGTATTTCTTATCTTTTCCTCCATTATAATCCTCCACGCTTTTATTTTGACATTTTCACCCTATACTACAAGGCATTCGCTTTTACATTATAATGCGTCTTTTTAAAAATGAAAAGGGGGTTTTTTATTATAAAAAATCCGATTTCTTGATTTTCGTTATTTTATCTACTTTTCTCATACTTTTCTTATTGTTTTTGTGTATTTTCTATGATATCTTTTTCTTAACGTATATACCATACACATGATATCTGGGAGGAATTCATCATGTACTACAACGAAAAGATGTCATCGAAAGGAGGTTTCTATGGTAAGAAAAAATTTATGGAAAAAGAGATTTGCTCCTGTTCTCGCAGGCGCCCTGGTGATATCGTCACTTCTGATACCACCATCCACCACATCCGCAGCTGAGCCGGTTCCAGTACAGACCGCCCAAACTACCGCGGATTCCGTTCCGGCTCAGGCTGTAAAAGATGCTGCAGATCCGATTCCGGACAAAACGCCGCATCTTGTTTATGGCAGCAAAACCCTCGCAGATGAGGATGCATTTGTCCTGCTGATCTTCGGCGATGGATTCACCGCAGATCAGCAGCAGAAGTTCTACGACGAGTCGCAGAAAACTGCAGACTATCTCATGCAGACTTCTCCTTGGGACGAATTCAAAGACACGATCAAGATCTATGCTCTCGGTGTTGTGTCCAATGAATCCGGTGCAAGAGCCGACAATGCCGTGAATCAGGAACAGGCGAATGCCGACACCCGAGATACCTACTTTGGTTCTTCTTTCTGGTCCGGCGGAATGCAGCGTCTTCTGACGATCAGCAGTGAAGGTTCCAAGAAAGCAAAAGCCCTGGCAGATACCTATCTTCCGGCTACCGATTTTACCGTCGTGATCGTAAATGCCACCACTTACGGCGGCAGCGGCGGAGATACCTGTGTTGCGTCTCTGAATAATGAATCACTGGAAATGATGCTTCACGAACTCGGTCATACAACAGCCAAACTCTCGGATGAATATTTCGCAGGTGCCAGTTACGCAGCAGAAATGCCGAATATGACCGCAGAATCCGATCCTTCTAAAGTACGCTGGTCACGCTTCATCGGCAAGAACGGTGTCGGTGTCTACGAATACGACAACGGCGGCAACGGATGGTATCGCCCGCATCAGAACTGCAAGATGCGTTTTCTCGGCAAACAGTATGCTTTCTGTGACGTATGTAAAGAACAGATCCGTAAGACTTTCTGTCAGGATTCCAATGTTACCAAACTGTTCTTCCAGCCATACGCCGACATGTTCTATGAATCAGAGACCGGCAAAGACATGAAAGAATACTTTATTCTCCGCAAAGGCAAGAATGAAATTACCGGTGACAAACTCGGGGATGCCCTGAAGCTTACTTATAAGAATACCGCAACCGGAGAAGTTATCGAAGGTGTTCCTAACAAAGCCGGAACTTATACGATCGAAGCTTCTTATGCCGGAGATTCTGTCTATGCACCTTGCACACAGACTGCAACTTACACGATCGAGCTTCCTGATCTCATTACTCTGGATGTTCCTTCCAAAGTATACGACGGCAAGCCGGCTGATCTGGATTATAAGGTAAATTACGACAAAGAATATACGGTAAGTGCTCATTATAAAGGAACCGTTCCTTATGCCGCAGAGATTACCTATGACTATGACAGCGACGAAGCACCTGTAACACCGGGACGCTACAGCGTTACATTAACCGCTTATGACAAGGCTACCGGCAAAGCAATCAGCAGTAAGACCAAAGATTATGAAATCACTTTCAAATCAACGGTTCTTCAGAATAATGACACTTCAGAATATCCGGGTGCCATGCCTTATTACAACAATAAGACTATCGTATTCTCCGGTGAAGGATACACTGCAGATGAACAGACTTCCTTCGAAGATACTGCAAAAGAATTCGTCAGACATTTCCGCAGTACCGAGCCATTTAAAGAGGCCGATACATACTTCAACTACCATACAGTAGAGACAGTATCGGAAGAATCCGGTATCGGCACTACCGCAAAAGATACTTACTACAAACTTACTTACGATAAAGATGGTAAAATCGTACCGACAGAGGAAAGTACTGCCGGCGCAATGTATATCGGCAATAACGTCATTACTTCTTATTATAAAGCAAATATCGTAATCGTTAATGATAAGAATGTAAAGAAAAGCGCAACCGTGAAAAACAAACGTTTCACGATCTACACAACAGCAGACGAAGCCGGCATGGAATTTGCTTCTAATGAACTCCGTAATTACTTCACCAATCAAAGCGAAGGCTACGTTCCTTCTACAGATGAAGAAAAAGCCGCTGAACGGACAGAGTTCTTAAAAGCACTTTATTACACATGGTACGGTTCCGATTATGCTCCGGTACTCAGCCGGGCTTATGACGAGACATTTGTAGAGAACGGTTCTCCAATCGATCTCGCTCCATATTTCCACACCTATGTATTAGGCAAGGAAGTGGAAGGTGTCTCTTACAAAATGACATACTACGCAGATGACAACGGCGCAGTCGGCGAAGAACTTTCCGAAGTTCCTTCTGCTGCCGGAACCTATCATGCGAAAGCTGAACTCGTTATGGAAGATACTTCCGATTACAATGAACCATGCAAAAAAGTGACACTGGACGGCGAAACATATTCCCTTCCTCTCGCACGCGGATGGACTACCTATACGATTCAGGCCAAAGACGATCCGGAAAATCCAAATCCAGAGAATCCTGATCCTGGTAATCAGAATCCAGGCAGCCAGAATCCGGGAAATCAGAATCCGGGCAACGGAAATAACAACCAGACTGCCGGTAATGGGCAGAAACAGAATCCTTCCGGCACAAAAAATCCTTCCAGACAGAAAGGAACTTCTACCGGCAGCAGCAAAAAAGCTGCAAAGACCAGCGACCAGTCCGCAGCAGGAATGTATCTCCTTCTTTCTCTGGTATCAGCCGCATTAGTGCTTTCTGTTATCTTTAAGAAACGTAGATATAGAGCATAAGACGTAAAATATAACTGTAAAGTGCAAGAGAAGTTGCCAGCGGCAACTTCTCTTGTTCCAGAATATCATTTCTCTATTTTATCTTCGTTTTCCCGTTCTTCCAGTTTTCTTTCTGCCATTGCTGATACTTTTACACAGCTGTATAATACGAAACTGAAAATGCATAATATTATAATTAAGAGCAGGATCAAGGTTGCTGTAATCATTACTATCATTTCCTTTGCGTTATGATAGTATGTATTATATGCGGCGGTGTGGTGGGATATGCAGGGGATTTTCCACTTACCGCATAACTATATTTCATCTCTCATGTATTTTCTAATCACAGCCGCAAAGAAATTTGCAATAAACATTGTATTTAATAGTGATTGGATTGTTGTACATATTTGTGAAACTCCCACGGGCGTATACACAGTAGCATCAGCATTTATTATCCGTAAAACAGAATAATACACCGAAGTCCACAAATCCAGTCTTTCCATTTTTTGTGTTATCGTATTCAGAAACTGCACAATCGGAAAACTGCTATATATTGCCGCAAAGCAGACTGTGCTCATGAGCAAATACATAATCCATCGACTTGGAATATAAAATCCTCCCGTTAAGATTACGAACAACCTTCTCCATCCGTTGTTAGAATATAATACTTTTTTATATTTCATATTACTGTATAGATTATGATTTTCTTTTAAATCCCCGTGCTTCAAAACAATATTAACCATGTCTAATGTAATTTCATCCGGGGGAACCGAAGCCTGTCGCTTTTTACACATAAATGTCAGATAAAAGTCCTCTACATTTTTTATTTTCACAGGCATGTCTGCATTTATCTGTTTTATCATTCTTCTATTGATGTTTTTAGCATCAAACTGTGACATATCGATTTTTCCTTTTATTTCATCTATCTTTGCTATATATGGCTCAACAAATTCATTTAAAAACCAACTCTGCTTATTCAGCGAACACGAATGAAAAATAAATCTGTATATTTTACAATATTCTATTCTCAACACATCTAAATCCGAATTATATAACATTAACTGCTTTACATTAACACTACTAAAATATGCGGCAGATACATTTGTACACGTCATTTTTCCCATTATAATACACTGTGAAAATTGAATTTTAGCCGAACTGCCTATTTCCACATTACCTTCAATAATACAATTACAGATATCAATTTTCCCTTTCTCAAATTTAAGATCTGCAGCTATATAACGATTTTTAATACAGACATCTCTGTCTTCTATTTCTATGTATTTAAGATTTTCTATCTGCCCGCCCATTCTCCACATATCAATATCAAATTGGTCAAGTGAAAATACTCCCGAAAAAGGCTGTTGAGTTAATTTTCCCAGTTCTTTTATGCTATAGATTTTATTCTGTTTAATAATGTCACTTAATATATACCTATTCAATGGGTACCTGTCTGACTTCTCAAACCTGCATAAGAGAAGTTTTAGAATCTGCTCATCAGAAATTTTTGCTTCTTCACCATTCACAATCCACCTGTTATTTTCATTGGGATTTTCCCGATATATAAGTGATATTACATCGTATATATCTTCAATATTATTCTCATTCTCTTCAAATGATATTATAAATTCCTTATCATTCTTTTTACACTCTAATTCTTTCATTTCCGCAACAAATAAATAGAACGAATTGTGTTCGAGGAAATGATAGGTATTCTCTGTAATTGTTATTTTATACATTTATTATTTCCTTAAAAGGAATGCAATGCAATAAGAAGAATCGCAGCCCAGAACGACTGGTATAATGCGTTTAACACATTGCAGGCAATTTTTTACATATCTCAAGCATCTTATTTCCCATTGCATTCCGTTCTTTCTATTCCGCTCAATCTTCCTATTGCATTTCAAACTACTTCCCAGTCTTCATTTCAGATTACTTTTCTGTCTTCACTTCAAACCGCTGCCCTGTCATCGCTTCAAAACTTGTCCGCACTGCTTCTTCAGATATATCACATTCCAGATACCACACCGGCACCACACGGAGCAACTCATCCAAAAGTTCCAGTACTCTTCCCGCATTCTCCGAATTGTTGGTAAAATATATCTGCCGGATCAGGTAAGGAAGTGCTTCTTCGGCCTCCAGACGCCGGATCTGGTTCTTTTCGGCCTGTGCCAGGATGCAGATTCCTTTAAGTTCACCATCCATATTGGTCTGCCACTTTTCTTTGCCTGCCCATGGTGTACCATATGCACGGACTTCAGATTTTTCAACTGACAGAAATGGCTTGTCTCCGTTTATTACCTGCACCTGGTCTCCCAGATACTTTCTCCACAGAGAGATATGTGTTGATTTTCCGGTTCCGCTCGGTGCGGTGAACATATAGGCACCCCCATTCCAGGATATCACGGCACCATGCATCAGGAAACGCTTCCACTTCGGCATATCTTCTGCAATCTTACGGAGAACTGCCAACGTTTCCAAATACTGTGGCGTATACTGTGGCTTCTGTTCTTTCTTTTCTTCCTGTTCTTTTGTACGCACAGTCTCTTCCTGTTCATTCCGGATATCCCCCTGCGAAATCTCAATTCTGAACTGTTCTTCTTCTGAATCATCCACCACATAATCTCCACAATAATTCTTCGTCGCATCATACAGACTATGAACTGCGATCACCTTATCCGCAAGCCTTATCTTAAATTCCATGTCCCCTCCATTTTTATCCTTATACTTCTCGGCCTTAGTACTTTCGCCGTTTTGCTTCTCAACTTATCTCTTTTTACTTCTCAGTCTTTTCACACGTCTCCCTACCGCAAATACAATCCGCATGCAGACACGGCGTATCGGATAGCACGCTACCCAGACGCGTGTATACATCCGGTATTTCCAGCCATTCATATCCACTTCTTTTCCATCCCTGAAAAACTGATCCAGCACGCCTATGATCTGTTCATCCCTGATTCCGTATTCTTTCGCAATACAGTTATCTCCACAAATCGTATAGCTGTCCCGCTCCACTTTCACAATTCTATGAAGAACATAATCTTCACCCCGTCTATAAAGTGGTACATCATATCGTTTCAACCTTCCTTTTACCGGCCGGATCACGATCGTATCTCTTCTGTTCCGAAGCATAGGGTACATACTGATACCTGCTGTAGTGCTGACATATACTCCATTTTCCCGGATTATATCCTCTATATGCATTTCTTACTCCTCAAGAATTCCGGCTTCCCGCATCTTATCAATCAGTTTCCCGGTATCTTCTAAGGCTTTATCCAATTCCACTTCATAATCTTCTGTCAGTTTCTCCGCAATCTCTTCCACAGTCTTTCCTTCACTGATTCCCTGCCAGATATCCTTACCAGTACAATTTAAGTTGATCATTCCATGAAATTCCTTACTTGCTTCCCCAATTGCAATCACAACACCTTTTCCTGCAACTTCTCTTAATACAAATCCCTCTTTAATCTTCATTCTATGTATCCTCCTTTTTACCTGCTTTCTCTGGTCAGATTCTGTTTATTTATCCTTTCCTTCTTTTTTCAATTCTTCCAAATGTGCCTTCTGTTCCGTTTTGTACTGCTGATATTCTTCCTTTAACTGCACCAGCTCTGTATTCGATGCCTGTCTGTCCGCCGCATACTCCTGATAGTTCACTATCTTTGCACCATTCTTTTCCATATCCTTCAGCTGGGATATGAACTGACCGAACTTCTGCTGACTTAATTCCTGATTCTTATCTTGCGGTGTCTCAAGCACTTTGCCAAATGTGATTCCCATCGATCTTCCATTTGCCAATGCCTCTTTTAACATCGTTGTTACATTGCTGTAATTCTCCTTCAGCATAATACTATCCAGTTCGTTCCAGTCACTCTTATAAGTTCCTTCCAGACCAATCTTTTTATCTTTCACAACAACCAATGCCGTAATATTATATTTTTTCAGACTTTCAACCATGCCTTTCTCATATTGATTTTCCCTGCACATAAAGACTGACGGTTGTCCAATTCCTTTTCCGGCCCATTGAGACACTGCCTGATCCAGTGCCGCTTTCCATCCAGCCAAATCATCTTTGGCTGATGCTGTAAGTCCAAATGCATAATTCCATCCGAATGATCTCATCACATCAAATTCCTCCCGTGTCATATCCTCTGGACGATCTCCCGGTGCAATACCATCATACAATACCAATGTACCACAAAAATCCACCTGTTTCATCTCCGGGAACACATAATCATAAATGCTGCGATCAATAGAATCTACCGTAAGCACAACATCCAGATTCCCGTAAGATTTTGCTTTTATTTTTTTCTTCCATTCCATACATTTCGTCTGATATTCCGTCCGTGCAATACCATATGCTGACATTTCCCTTTTTTCATCCGCTGACGCCACCTGCTGATCCCGTGCACGTTCTTTCTTATCACTATATACCATGAACATCAATGCAATCACTCCGATCACACACACCACAACCGCCACAATCTTCAACACATGTTCTCTGTCTTCTCTATCCATTCTTTCTCCTTAGCTTTCTTCTCTTTTCTTTCACAGTCCACATTCTCAACTTCTTCTCTGTGATATCCTTTATTATTTATTACAATATCCCCTTCTGTACGCTTCTTTATTGTATAACAACAAATCTGCCATCTTCCAGCCTTACAATCTTATCTGCACTCTGGATCGTGGCATCTTTATGCGAGATACATACAATCGTTCGGTTCTTCAGTTGCTTCAGATTCCGCAGCAGTCTCTCTTCTGTATCCCCGTCCAATGCCGAAGTACATTCGTCCAGAAGCAGAACCGGCGCCTCATTTAAGATTGCACGCGCAATCGCGATCCGCTGTGCCTGCCCTTCCGAAAGGCCGATTCCACGTTCTCCGATCACGGTATCATAGCGTTCCGGAAATGTCTCAATATCCTCTGCAATACATGCAAGCTCTGCCGCACGTACTACCTCCGGCTCCTCCACATCACTATTACCAAATGTAATATTATCCCGGATCGTTCCCGAAAGAATCAGATTTCCCTGCGGAACATAAGCAAATATACTCCGCATCCCCGCACTGATTGTCTGTCTTCCTGCTGTCGTCTCTATATACAGACTTCCCTCCTGCAGCTCCGCCAGATTCAGAAGCAGCTTAATCAGTGTACTCTTTCCTGCTCCCGACGGTCCGACTATTGCCATGAAGGTTCCTTTCTCTATCGTCAATTCTGCATGCTCCAGAACCATTTCCCCGTCCTCATATGTAAATGTACCATTTTCCAGATGTACCGCTTTCATCTCTTCATAAAAGGTCTCTACATCCGTAATTTCAGTTCCATGCGTCTCATCCGGCAGTGCTTCCAACTCCATCAGACGTTCTGCAGAAGCCGTCATACTGTAATACTCCGGCAAAAGTCCGGACATATTGCGGAACGGAGCTTTGATCTGATCAATGATCTGCAGAAATGCAGTCAGAACACCGAACGTCATCTGACCGCCCGCAATCTGCAAAGCTCCCCATACCATTGCGATGTAATATCCTCCGGTGAATAATACATATACAGCCGTATTCGCAATGTTGCTGACCGCCGTGCGCCTCTTTCGCACCTCATAATTCTCCTGTTGATACCTGTCCAGCTGTTTCTGGATCGGACTTTCATTGGCAAATGATTTGATCACAACGATATTCTCTATACATTCCTGCAGAAACCCACGTACTTTTCCATTCGTCCGCTGCACCTCTTTATGAAGACTTCGGAACCGCCCGCTGCAGAGCCGGCTGCTTCCGGCTACCAGAAGTCCTCCTGCTAAAATGACCATCGTAAACTTCTTATCTACCGCAAATAATACTGCCAGACCACCCACCAATCTCGTTGCAATCGCAATAAACTGTGGGATGATCGATACAATTCCCGATACAATCACTTCGATATCACTCGTCAGACGGTTCAGGATCTCTCCGGAATGTATCAGCTTCACTTCTCCATATTGTTTTTTCAAAAGCAGACGGAACATCCGATGTCTCAGATTCATCTCAATCCTGGTCGACACCCGTATCCGGAGATTCGCATTGATGATATTTAGAAGCGCCTGTAATCCGATCACACCAATCAGTGCCACACAATACAGACCAATATCACCTTTATCACTTCCCGTCGCTGCATCCAGGATATGCTTTGATACCAGCGCGAGCAGGATAAAGCTTCCGGATATCGCAGCCGAATTCAGTGCAAGAAGAAGGACTGCCCACAGATATCTCTTATTATAACGGTACAGCCACCGAAGTGTCTGCCCTTCCGTCACTCGTCTCTTATCTTTCATATTCGCTTACTTTCATGCTCTATTTCTATTTTTCTTATCATTATTTTCTGCTTTCATTTCTTACTTCAGTCCCAAATCTTCCAACATCCGGCTCAATTCTTCCTTCTTCTTTACATCCACTGTCCGGTTCGCCGTCAATTCTGTCACACTTCTTTTCCATCTTCCGTCTATAATCATCTGAAAGAAACGCTTCCCTTCATAATATGGCTGCAGATACTTCCGTCCACGCAGTTTCGGATATGACCAGCAGAGTTTCTCATATGGCAGCCACAGACGGTTCCATATACTTTTCACCTTACTTTCACACTGCACTTCCTGAACCAATGCCCAGTTCTCGATCGTTCCATAGACACCTGCACGGAACAGAAAATGTTCCATCTTCTGTGTCAGTTCCGTATGTTCCTGTCCTCCGAACCATACTTCCGACAGACGTTTCGCTGTCTCTTCGAACTTCTTCCTTCCGATTTGTTCTAACAGTGCTTCTCTTTTTGCCCGGTCATGTCCGACTCTGTGATTCAGGATCCACAGGTCCAGGAAAAATCGGATCCCACAGCCTCCCGTCTCAAAATGCCGGAGCATATGTTCTATATGAAAACAGTAGAATAATTCATCCGACATCGTGCAATGCATACCGTTCCATTCCACCTGCTCCCATACATGTTCCGAAAGGAACACATCCTGCACTTTGTCCCGCACCAGATTGCGGTGCAATTCCAGATGCACACATTCGTCCCGGTAAAAGCTTGCATCCTTCAGATTGCCGGATTCAAACCGGAACCTCGCCTTCTCCGTCAGTATTTTCTTCGCTCTTTCAAAATCCTTTTCCTGTATCAGAACATCGATATCGCTGCTTGTACGCATCCATGCTTCCGGATAATATCCTCTCAGTACCGAACCTTTGAGCGGAAGGTACGGAATCTCCTCCTGCCCGAACAGGTACCCGATCTCTTCCAGTGCCAGCGCCTGATGTGTGTACCGGTAAACTGCCAGATTCTCCTGATCAGAAAATTCCTTTTCTACCGGAAGTCCCTTCTTTCGCATAGCATACGATACCAGATGCGCCAGATCCTGACGGACCGCTGTCTTATATAACTTTTCCTGCTGTTCAGGATCCAGTTCCGGCAGAGAAATGTCTTCCCCACAGATCACAGATCTTAAACAGTCTATGATGTATTGCTCTATGTTCATATTATATATAATACCTCTTTCTAAAAAAGCTTTACATCAAATTATACTTCATATAGCGCTGTTTGTAAAATGAAAATGAATGTCAATTCAGCAGAAACTTAGCGGAAAATCTCGTCCAGGATCATTTCTGCGGCAGGATCTTCCTGCGGCAATTCACCTGTGTATGCCCTGTCTCTGTCTTTCCAGAAATTATCAATACAAGTGCCGACACCATCTATATATATGTCTACCTCTTCTATCTCTTCCCTGATTCTCTTTCCCCACGGATCCGGCAGGTCTGCTGTCATATCAAACATATCCTCCCGCGCCCTGTAAGTCAGCTCATCTTTTAGCATTTCTTCCACAGCCTGATCATCAACATCTATATCACCATCATATTCTACCAGATTCAGTTCCGCTGCTTCCTGAATGTCCGAATATCCAAGATAATCAATCGCCGGTACATTATATGCATATCCCGTCACTGCGGCAGAAAGTGCTTCTGCAATCTCCTCCCCATATTCATCATATAGAAATCCAACATTCTGCCTTTCGACTGTCCAAATGAATGTCTTGAAATCCTCCAGTGCCATTCTTCCAAGCACTTTTTCTATCTTACTCTTGTCCAGATTCTTTCTGGTCTCATATACCTGATCGAATTGTTCCGACAAAAGCATGACAAACATCCGGCATTTTCTATTTACATAAAACAGAACTTTTTCCGCAAGATCATTCATAAAATCTCTTATCAGATTCTTATACCGTTCATGCAGCACACCATAATCACAGATTCCATTTACAACCATATTATATCTGTCTTCATTATTTTCAAAATAGAAATCTAGAATTCTTCCCGTTTCAAGCAGGTCTTTTATCTCATCTGAAAATCCTCTTTCTATCTGTCTTGCATCTATGGCACATCTTCTAATATTCTCTCTTTCAGGCATATTCTCTTCCAGATATTCTTTCAGAAAATCATTCACCGACGGATTCAGAATCCCGATCTCTTTCTGCCTATTCCGGTCAAGCATCAGGATAAACGCGCCTTCCAGCCTGCGCAGCACGCCTTCCCACACGTCACGGCTGGTATCAATCTGTACCTCATTCTTAATACGCTCATAGAAAGCTCTCTGCAGACGTGACACCTCTATCGTCGTCTCCGTCAGAGAATAAAGTGTTGTAAGAAATATCCTGTCTTCTGGCCGGATCCGGTTCATGAATTCATCTCTCCAGATCTCCCTCGGATTGTTCAGGCAGTCCCTGATAAACCGATAGTAGTTCTCCGGCCGGATATCTTTATAGTTCGCTTTTCTCGTCACATATTCCATGATCCGCGGCGTGTAGTTCTTATGCTGCACAATCTTGCTGTAATTCCGATCCCGGCAGATATCCCGGTAATACTCCTCCGGCACCTCTTTCGCGAACAGATGATTCCGCAGGATTCTTCCTTTATCTACCACCGACAGTCTGTTCATATCCAATATTTTAATACGAAACCGTTCATCTTCCGCAAACTGCTTTAACTCAACCGACTGTTCTTTCGCTTCCTGAAAGATCGTCACACGTGAGTTCATGATCAGCATCTTCTGCTTATTCATTGCTATGTATTTGATCAGGCTCAAAAGTTCGCCCGGCTTTACCTCTTTCATCCGGAAATAATGCTGTCCCAGGCAGTCATCCAGAAGGATTACTTCTTTCTTATCTTTATCCGAAGACAGAGCATTCTTCAGGTCACCCAGATCACCATTCGTCGTATAACGGATCCGGTACTCATTTGCCGCAAAATAGAGCGCCAGCATTCTGGTCGTCATCGTCTTACCCGTTCCCGGCATTCCAAGAAGCAGAAGCATACGCTCCTCTTCCAGAATCTTGATGCACTCCTTATAACAGTCCGTGTCTACAAATTCTTTCTGATATTCATCCATATTATAAAGAAGCGATTCACAGTCTATAAAAATCTTCTGATTCAGCAATTCATTCAATACATTTGTCGAATCCAGCCAGAGCTTGTAATGCTTTCGGACAATCTCTGCATTTTCCGCCATTTCCAGGAAATCATTAAGCTCCGAATATGCCAGAATATCCCCTGCACTCTGCATATATGGAGTGAACATTTCATATATTTCTTTTTTATTCGCTGCTGTCAGTTCCATCGAACAGCAGATGCAGTATCTGTCCGGCTTAAGCTGCTTTACTTTGTCCAGTTCATCTTTCAGTTTTCTGCGCAGGCTTGCAAAGCTTCCTTTCGTGATCCGCTTTACCTGGATAACGATATGATTCGTTACCGGATCATCCGTGATATCAATCCCGCCGTCACGTCCCTGGGCAAAGGTATGTAATTCACAGCCCAGACGTTTCTGCATGATGTCCTTGCATAGCCGTTCGAATTCGTAGTCGCTTAGGTTTGAAAAATTGTACATTTGTGGCTCCTTGGTTGGGTTTTAATTATTATAGTCTTTCTATTCAAATATCTGACCTTAAGATCTAGATTAATGAACTCTTTATCCGTTTCATTTTCTCACCAAGTTCTTTCTCCAGCATATTACTTTTGAAAAATATTTCATAGGCTTTACTTTGACTACTATATAATTTATCCTTTAACCGATCTAAATCTTTTATATTTTTATTTCCATTCATTTTACAGACATTAATACCTTGAGGGATTTCCTGGATATCACTATCTATGATATCTTTTAATTCTTCGACTTTCGAAAAAGTCTCTGAATCCAAAACCGACTGGACATCAGACTTTGTTTTTCCAATTTTCGTATATACATTAAGGTAACCATTCCACGTATCCTCAATATATTTTAAATACGTCTCATAATCTTTTCCGTTTATTTTTCCGTGATAAGTATTATGATATAAAGTTGAATGTAACTGCATCATATCTAATAAACACCCATTAAATTTATGCAGCGTGTCATATTTTTCTTCTATATCTGCAGATTCTCTGCTTTTTATACCAGTTATCATAGCTAATATAGTTCCTGACATAATTCCCGTTGCAATTCCCTGTAATATACCTGTGGCTTCTTCTATGCCTCCCGGACAGCATGAAATAAATAAAAGGATAATAGAAATAAGAATTAGTAATATTGCAACCTTTTCGTGTTTGAATAAGTTTTTCATTGTTGAGTGCTCCTTAAACGTTTTCTCTTTTAACATTATATTGTATTTTGGGAGTAAATGAAAATGATAAATAAAAGAAGAACGCTAGCCGATATTCAAAACTAACGTTCCTTTATAAAAATATTGCGATCATATAACTGATAGCCTAATAATAGTATCTCATATTTCTAACAGCACCACTGTTCAGTTACAACGCCTAACGCCTTCATTTTCTGAATCTTATTATTCACTTTCTTTAATGTACTTCTTTTCTTTCGGCGAAGGATTCCAAATCAAAGGCTCCAATTTTTCAGCCAACTCAATTTCCTTTTTCTGATACTTTGAAATAATTGAAATATCTTCTTCACAATATTCTTCTTTATCTAATATCGCAATTGCAAAAAACGGACATTTCTCACGTAGTTTTGCATATTTTTGACAAACAGTATCTCTCCCTATTTCAACTTCCATAATAGCCCCATAATAATAACTTTTCCACTCTTTTACATCTATCTGAGGATCAAACGGTATCATTCTTCTAAAATCCGTTTTTATTTCACTTCTTATATCACTATTTTCAGCAAAAATACTTGCTAATTGTATCGGAAGCCAGTTTTTATTATCTTTACTTCCTAATAACACCCACAATCGCTTATCTATACATTCATCATCAATGTTTTCAAATAACGCCTTTAATTCATTTGAACCTCGATCAACATATGTTGCATCAATATTTCCTATAATTTTTAATCCTATTTCTTCAATATCTTTCTGCTACAACAATTTTTCATTCAATCCAAATGGGAATTCTTTATCTAATAAATAATTCATATGAAACTTCCTTTCATTTTTACATTTCAGTTACAACACCTGATATCTTTCACCTTATAATTAACTTAATCTAAAAGGATGAGCGTTTTTTCGCCCATCCTTTTTGCACCTTCTATTATTTCTGGCAACAATTCTTTAAGAATTTTCTTTTAAAATGGCATTCCCCATTCTCTTTTTTCTTCATCAGATGTATTATCCTGATTATCCTTGTCCGTATTGTCTTTGTCACCATTGTCTTTATTTGTATTATCTTTATCGATATTACTAGTATTATCATTACTACTATTCTTATCATTTGTAGTATTTTTGTTTCCAGATTCACCCGACGTTGAATTATTTGATATTGCCTTGTTATTCTTTTCATTCTGTTTTGTTTCATCAGATTGAATATTCAAGGTGTTCTTTTCTTTATTCGTCGTTTTTTTATCTATTTGTGACTGTGCATTCTTTGTTCCTACTTTTTTCTTAGCATTCTTGTCTTTGGCATTTGCCTCTGAATCAGAAAATTCAGAAGAATCTTTTTCTTTTCCAGATTCTTCTACCACTAATTCAGTAGGCTTTTTCTCTGTTTTAACTTTTTTTACAGAATCACCTGTAGCAGAAAAGAGTCGAAATCCCAATGTCACTCCCACTATAATTACCAGACCTGTAATACAAGCTATAAGAATATTCTTCTTATTTTTCATAATTCATTATTCTCCTCATCTAATACGCTGAACGGTCTTCCCCATTCACCTGGTTTGTCTTCCCCAATTGATTCTGTAAGAATTTCTTTATATTCTAAATCAATTATTTCCATATAAGGAGTTTCATATTTCATAATGTGCACCTTCAAAAAATCCAATAGGGTGGAACAACCACCCTATTAGATTTTATATTTATAAATCTGTTTTCTCTGTAGAGTTGTCTCCGACTCCAAATTCACCAGTATCACCAGATCCTCCAGTAGTTCCACTTAATGTAACAATATCTTCCATCTCCACTTTTACCACGTTCATAAATGGTTCTTCATATTTTTGCATTTTTCTGCTCCCTTTTTATTAATTTTTTTTGAGTCCCATATTTACTGTTTTTACAGAAGTTTTTCCTTTAACTACCGTTCCATCTTTTGTAACCCAATAAGGTGTTACATTAAATGGCGTGTCAAAATATGCTTTTGGAATACCAGTTATTGTATATGCCATAAAGTATTCAGATTTGTCATTATTAAAGAAATCCCCCGGCTCACTTGCAACAATATCAGCTTTATCATCAACCGAATAAACTGTTTTATATACAGATTTTGTTTCTGTATGTTTCTTAACAGTCAGATAACTGATATCAAATCCGACTTTCTGATAATCCAATGAATCTACGGAAGTCAAAAATCTCATATCTGTTGACACTGAATCACTTGTTGCTTTCGCTTTTATCTGCGCTTTGACTCCCAACACGTTCTCATCTACAAATTTTGCATAAGCGTTGCCATCTTCAGGTACAGATGTGCATGGTTTGTATTCTCCATTTTCATCTTTTGTATACCATCCAGCAAATACATAACCTCTATCTGTTGTTTCATTATTATATGTATATGTAGCTGTAGTTGTTGGGTACGCTTCAGTATTATATCCAGCATCTTTCATTGCTACTTTTGCAAACATTTCAGAACTTTCCTGTCCTTTAACAATTGTTGCCGGTACAGTTTCTTCTATACCATCATTGCTCTTGCCAAGACTAAATTTCTCTACTCCATATGTAGTTCCATCATCATTTGCCTTTGGTGTGTATCCTACTTCACAATACTCTGGATCAATTTCTGTACTAAATGTACCTCCAGAAACAGCAATCACATCATCTTTTTCAAATGCACTCTCCGTTTTATCTGTATTTTTCCATTTATAAGCCTTAATTGCTTTATTTCCGGCTTTAGTCGTAAATGTACCGCTTTCAACCTTAACGTTTCCCAAGTCTTTATATCCATTACGCTCGACAATAGAAATCGCTGCTCCATCTTCAATCGCACCGTCATTCTCTGTCTTTGTAACTCCATCACCAGTAACTGTAATCTCACTCTTCCCAGTAATGTTCAAATTACCGGCACAAACCTGTACACCCATAGTCTTTGCAGTAATCGTTGTATTTGCAATTGTTAAAGTTCCAGAACTTGCAAAATAACTTCCATAACCATTAGGAACATTCAAAGTACAATTCTTTAATGAAATCGTGTCATTCGTATTTACTCCATTAGTTGTAAATCCACCTATTCCATCACCATTAGCCGTCATTTTGACACCTTCAAATACTAAAGCAGAATTATCATATTTAATTGTTCCATTCATTGCAGAAGGAATATTACCAATTCCTGTCGAACTGATTACATTACCATTTTTAACAGTCAATGTAACATCAGGATAATTAATTTCAAATGCCGATGTAGTCAAATCAAGCACTTTCGGTTCATAAGTATAAGTATATCCATTAAGATCTAATACACGATTTTTACTTCCAGAATTAAATTCACTCGTTGCTTTATAATTACGAAGTAACTTGATTTCATCACCACTTTTCGTCTGTGCGGCGAACGCTTCCTCCATCGTATTATATTTTTTATCTCCCACTTGAGCAACCGGTCTTACTGTAACATCATATTGTTCCGTTGGTGTAACCATAACTTCCGCTTTTTCAGGAACATACATACTAGGATCGTTATTAAATGTACCTCCAGTGACCTCAATCATTGCTTTAGACGCATCCATAAGTTCTGTTTTATTCTGAATATTCTTGCCTTGATATGTACCAAGTTTACCGTTAACAGTACCTCCCTCAATATATATCTGTGCCGACGATGTACCTGTTCCATCATAACTCATAGAATAAACATCACCATTGATTGTGCCAGCTGTCATCTTAATCTGACTAGATTTGGTACTGTTTCCATATATCCAGGATGTAACCGTACCATTAATTATGCCACCTTTAATATATGTTAACCAACAATTCTTCACTGCTTCTCCATTGTTACAGTTTATTATTCCACCATTAACATATAAATAGCCTTTAACAGCCTCAATAGCAACAAGCCCATTCTGTTTAAATGTTCCACCTTTAATATTTAATCCCGGAGTCTTATTCACACTGCTGTCACCAATCCGCACCATGGAAACGCCTTTTTCATCGTTTGATTCATTGGTATTTTCGACGGTTCCGCCTTCAAAAATAACCCAACCACCTCCTTGGATATCCATAACATAATATGCGGCATCTTCTCTCTTAATTGTACCCGTCTGAGCCTCACTACTATCCTTAATTGTAACGCCACTTGACGTAATTTTCAGTGTTGCTTTTTCAGCCTCTGTTCCCCCATCTAAGATATGTCCATTAAGATCTAACGAAATGCTCTTAGTTATTTCAACATTTTCTGTTGTATCACCAAGTAATGTAACCGTTGCTCCTTTTCGTGCTGCAGCAATTGCTGACTGCAAACTAGAATATGTCTTGTCTCCAATTTGAGCTATCTTCTTTTCAGCAACTCCATACGTTCCATCTTCATTCTTGCTTAAAGTAAATCCTTCCGGACAATATTCTTTTGGAATTTCTGACGAAAACGTTCCACCCGTCACAGTTGTTACCGTTCCTTCTTTATAATTTGCACTAGTCGAAATTATAGGTATATTAGTTGCTGCTTTAAATGTTCCACCTGTAATCTGTACAGTACCTGCTGTTGATGTCTTATCTGCTCTCCTATAAACACCATTCCAGACAATACTTCTAGCATTAGCTGGCACTTCGAAATAACCACCTTTAATAGTCGCCTTTTCCCAGTTCATTATCGCATGCTGTGACTGATTATTAAATGTTCCACCTGTAATCTCCAGTTCTCCATTTTCATCATTTTTTATACCGTTCAGTCCACCTGTAAAAGAACCACCTGTAACTGTTAACTTTGCAGTAGCAATATTTTCCTTACCGTTTCTGATCAAACTAGAGTAATTTGTATTACCACTTGCTCCCTGGTTCACTTTCACATTATCATTGATTTCCATAGTTCCCAAATTTTCAATTGTATAATAACTATTTCCACCATTATTTGTTGCACTTATTCCATTTTCCTTACTTCTGGTATATGTTCCACACGTCAGAGTAATTGTTCCACCCGGCATATTTTCAACAGCAGCTTTTTGATGAGATACATTATCAACTACTCCTGTTTTTTCAGTACTTGTATCTGTAACCGTTAACGTTCCGTTATTTGTAATAGTATGTTTTCCATCCTCATTCGTAAGTGTATGACCATTCAGATCAAGCGTTACAGTTTTCCCTTCCGCTATTGTTAACGACTCTGTTGTATTTGTAATAAGTTTGACAGTTCCGCTTGTTTCTGCTGTATCTATTGCATCCTGAACTGTTTTAAAATAACCTGTACCCTTTTCAGTCTTCGTCGTTGCCGCAAAATCGTTTACTTTATTTATTGTTGCTTTTTCTGAAACGTCAAATGTCCATTTTAAATCTTTTTCAGTATCCCAATAGTAAATACCAATTGCATCAATCGTTCCACCATTAATCACAGTATCTACTGTACTATTTTCTTTATCATTTTTTTCATCCGCATTCCAGAAACTTCCTTCTGTATATACACTTTCAATTGTTCCTGCATTAATTATTGTATGTGTTTTTACACCTGACACATAATTACCTGTTGTAATCGCATATCCATTCGTTGGTGCATTTATTTTTGTATTTTCACCATTTACTGTCAGTTTTCCACAGTTATTGATATTATATCGTCCCTTATTAACATTCTTTGCATCTAAAACCACATTGTCCAGAGTTAAATCACTATAATTTTTAATCAAAAAATTAATATCAGTACCTGCTTCTGTCTGTAATGTACCATTTTCAATAACCACAGTACTTCCCAGAATCAATTGCATACCATTCGTTTCTGTCCCTGTAGAACCAACACCTTTTTTTACATTATAAGAGTGACCATTAAGATTAATAATAATATTCTGATTTTTAATCTCACTACCGATTTTCACGCCACCTTCTGCATCCGCAGTCAATGTAATAGTGGTCGGCTCCATTCCATTTGCAGGTACAGCAGCAATTGCCTCTGCCAGTGTAGCATACTCTTTATCTCCTATTTTAGCTACAGAAGTTGTCACCTTATCCTGACTATCATTTTCTTGTTTTGCTGCATCTGCTGTTCCAGTTGCGTCATCTTTGCCCTCTTCTGCTATGCTTTTTTCATCCACATTTTCTTTATTCTGATCTGTACTTTGATCAACACTTTCTTCAACTGTTGTACTCATCTGATTTCCCTGTGTATCTTCCGCAGCTACCGGAACATACGTTGTTCCAACCATTGCAGCTGTTATAACAATTGACAACGTCTTTTTAACTGTCTTTTTCCTCATAGTCTTTGGTTCCTTTCTTTTGTATTTCGTATACCTCTTCATATGCACACTAGGGATGTACTCTCGTTCCTTATTTGGTCTGTATCTTCGCAAGAAACCACCTAATTTTCATACCTCCTTAATGACATCGAGGGTAAACTTTCCCTGATTGTATATTACCCCTCCTGTATATTTCTGTCAATACATATATTAAAATCCGCACAAAAATGCATATTTTTCTCTCCATATTGTTGCAACGTTTTCTATCAAACGTATCTACAGAACCTGCCACCGGCAGCTTCTTTCGAACACATGGCAATACAGAGAAGGTGCCGGTGACAAGTTCTCTTGTATACTTTGGTATGAACCGCAAAAAAGCAGCTTCACTGCTTTTTTAACAGTAGAGCTGCTTTTTCTGTCCACATCAGGTCATATACTTCTCATTCAATCGCCCACACCCGCCTGAGGTTTCCACAAACTATTAAGTACTTCTTCCATTTATTTACTTTCTAGATTAAATATACGTTTATTATATCTATACTTTGCATCGATCTCCAATCCTATTGGCACACTTTCAAATCCACATCCTACCAGTTCAAGTATACAAACACATTTAATATTCAGACTACACACTTCTATTTTCACCAGATTCACTAACTCCTCTGTCATAAATCTATATATCACTATGAATATTACTATTTCTACTATGAACAAAAATACTGCCACAATTTCTCTACTTCCTGTATACTTTTTCGTTTTTTCTCTTACATGCAATATCCATATACACAAAGCTTTACTGCCGTATAAGAGTATTCGCTTTACTGCAAAAATATAAACCACATACGAAGTTGCAATCACAAGCCAGTTCCAGATTTCTATCTTTGTCTCTTCTCCGCTTATAATTATGAGCGCAAAAAAGCTACACCCTGCCATCACTTCAAAGAAGACTCCGATTGCTTTATACAGATTCCCTCTCACTTCTTTCTTCGACCTTTCCCAGTCGAATTTCAAAAGTAATGAGATATAATCTATTAACATTCTTTGCTGTTTCCTGAGTACCTCTCTGCCTGGATTCTTTTCTTCCAACTTTCTTATTACTTTCCAGATATGACCATCTTCATCATATCTATAATTATTTTCGTCCCCATATGCATTGATCCGTACTTTTAATTTTGTCAGGATCTTCAATGTCTTTTTATACGTTGCCCCGTCTAAAGCCGAGGCAATCTCTCTCATCTTTTCACGCCATTCTTTTCTTTCCTGTGTAATATACTGTAAATTTCCCTTTCTCCATAAACTCAGATAGGATATAATTCCGGAAATTATGGCTGCTATAACTGCTGGTCCTATTATTGATTTTATTTCCATTTATGTATTCCTCCCGTCGAACGGATTTTCATCAGATGAATCAGCCCAACCGCCACTCCAAGCGTATTGCATATCACATCCGTTCCCTGTGCCAGACCCGTTCCTGCAATATACTGCCAGCTTTCGATTGACAAAGACAGTACAAATCCCATCAGGACAGACCACGGTCCGGTCAGCACCGACAGCGTAAGTCCAAGAGGAAAATATAGGAATACATTCATAATCATCTCTCGGTAGAACTCGCTGCTGACCGGTGCTGCAAATGCGAATCTGTGCTGTGGTCGTGGTATGCGTCCCCATACTGTGAACTTCAGAATGAGGAGCACGGCAATGCATGCTCCAGCCAGGTTCAGAAGTTTCCATATTTTTTCCGGGATGTATCGGGATAACAGATTCCATGCGACCAGGCTGATCAGCATGATTCCGATAACTGTATGGTAGTTCCAGGCGTATACATGCATTGTTCTGTGCTCCTTTCTTTTCGTGATGCGGGGTAATTTCTGATATCATTTTTTTGATTATTGAAATATTTTCCGAATTATATAAATTATAGCATATGCTTTTCCGTACTAAAAATAAAAACTGACAAAAGCCAGTTTTTATTTTTCATATATCAATATTATTTTGTTATGAATTTATTTCGTTATGAATTCAGCAGCGATGTGTATTTCTGACAATTCTCTTATCTGCTCAATTCCATCTACACATATTTCTTCAAAACCGTATTCATCTCATCAAACTGCTCTTCCATCTCTTTCACCAGTCTGAACTGTGTTCTTGCGCAGACGAAGTTGTGCTCCGGATATGCCGTCTTGAAGTAGACGTCTCCCTGAAAGAAATCAGCCAGGAAACGCATACCGCATTCTAACGTCATCAGTGTTGCACCCCACGGGATACTCTCGATCTCTGCCGAAGACCGGGCATGGGCTTTAAAGAAAACTGGCTTCAAACGTCTCGCAGATGATAAACCTGTTGACCTCACAAAACTGACCGATGATGACAAGAACCAGCTTTATTATAAAGACGAACCATTTACAACAAAAAAACTGGATCAAAGATTGATCATAACCTACTCCCCTAAATATGCCGCTTATCAGAAAGCCATACGTGCGGAACAGATCAGTCGGGCAGAAAAAATGGTTGCAAATGGCTCTCTAAAAAAACAGCGTAAAAATCCAAATGATCCTGCAAGATTTGTAAATAAGATAGCTGTAACCAACGAAGGAGAAAAAGCTAAGATCCACTATTATCTCGATACGGATAAGATAGCTGAAGAAGAAATGTATGACGGGCTTCATGCCGGTATATGAACGTAGGGATTGTGGCACTTTTTTAACTAATTATCTATTCTGCCGGAATAATTTCCAATTCATTTTTTTCTCGTTTTTGCGGCTCATTATCGTCATCTTCTGTCTTTCCGTCTTCTGCTTTTCCATCCTCCCTTTTTCCATCTTCTATTTTTCCGTCTTGTACCTCCGTCGGAATTGTTGTACTTTTCTGTTCCAAAGTCTTTTTCTGTTTTTTCTTCTCTTCCCGGCTATCGATTTTTCCTTTATCCGATTTATTTGTTTGTGTCTTTTGCGTATTTTCAGACTTTTTGCTTCCTGTATCGCTCGCTTTTTGTTCTTCACGGTCAGACTCTGTCTCTTGATCTGCCTTCTCATCCGACGTATCTCTTATGATAAATTCATCGTGACTCTTCTCTTTCTTATCTGATTGTGTTTTACTTCTTTTCCACACAATGCCACATATCATTCCACCGATCAGTACAAGTAATATTGTAAATATGACACCTTTTTTTAAATTTTGCATCATTCCCACTTTCTTCTATAAATCTGCATGATCTAACCCAAATGGTATAATCGGAGTTTCATTATCATTATTATTATCATCACTTGTCCGAATAACATCTTCCAGATTGCAGATGATTATCTTTACATCTGGTTCTTCATATATCTTTTTCATTCTCTTTCTCCACTAATTGAAATATGTCTCTGCTGCCTTCCAGTATAAGTACATTGCTGCCATTGCATTTTTATTTACTTCACTCGACTTTTCATAATCTAATACACTTTTCGCATAACTCAAAGCACTGTAATTACTTATTACAAGATTTCCAGCTTTAAATGTATGTGTCTCATCCAGATCCTGTGCCGCCAGGTTTTTTACTTCTACATAATAAAGTCCATTATTTCCTGATTTGACCGGTTCTGCTTTCTGACCATCGATGTAAAATTCAAAATCTTCAATATTTCCATCTTTCAACTGATAATATACCCGGATTGTTGTCGTATCTTTCAGCAACAAACTTGCACCATATAATGACAGGTTTTCTTCCTCGCCCTCTTTCTCATAACCATATGTTACCAAATCTTCTGCAGTAACGGACGAAACATCTGCCAGATTCCCTCCGGCAAGGCTGTCTGTATTATAACCGAAAAGTTTTTGTGCATAAGCTCCATATGTCAGCATCGCATCAACAATCTCTATCAGCTTCTTATTATCGCTGTTTTTCGCTTCATCTGCATATTTCTGAACGGAATATTCTTCTTTCCAGGTTTGATTACCTGTTTTCAGGGTCGCCTGTATTGTATCCGTCATCTGCTTGGCATTGACATTACATGTAAATTTATAGCAAGAGTGGCTTATTCCATTTGAATCTTTTACTTCTGTTGTACCTGCTTTTACTGCATCACTTACTTTTATATTTGAGATTGTCTTTCCGGCAATTGACATTTCCATGACCGCAGATGCATCATTTACAATCGTATCATTTAATTCCAAATAGAAATTCACACCAATATCTCCCTCCAGCGTAAGGGAATGTGCCTGAAATCCCAGATCCACAATTTCTCCTGATCCAGTATTTCCACCAGACTCTGAACCATTTCCTGAGCCGGTTCCGCTTCCTGAACCGCTTCCACTCTCGGAACCACTTCCGCTTCCTCCGCTTCCGCTATTTCCGCCAGATTCGTTTCCACTTCCACTGTTGCCACCGGAACTGGAACCGCTTCCCGAGCCGGTTCCTCCGCTTCCTGAGCCTCCACTTCCTGTATCTCCGCCAGAACCGGAGGATGGTTTTTCCATTTCTTTTGCAACCCAGTTAATTGATTTTGCACCATACTTTTGTAACTTATCCGCTGTCCATTCTGGATTGTTGCCTGGGTAATAGCAAGTAAGCAATACCGTTTTACTATATAATGTATCAAATATATTTTGAGGCATTTGCGGTACGCCCCATTCAAAAGTAACTGTTTGCAATTTATAACAATACTCAAAAGTTCCCGTTCGAAGCTCCGTCAATCCGTTTGGAATATTAATCGTTCTTAATTCTGTACACCATCTAAATGCATTTGTACCTAATGACTTTAATGTAGAAGGCAATTTTACGGAAGTAAAATCGTAACAAGAATAATATAATCCCCAACTTGACGAATTACCACACGCTGTGAATGCTCCATCCCCTATACTCGTTACCCCTTCTGGTATCTCAACACTATTCAATCCCAGACACATTCCAAAGCCATATTTTTCTATTCTTTTCAGATTCTTCGGAAATTCAACATACTTTAAATATCTGCAATTTTCAAACATGGACTCTGATATCACTTCCATACTCTCCGGCAATTTTACATTTGAAAACTTGCAAAAATAAAATGCATATTTTCCTATAGATTGAACACTTTCCGCTATACTAATCGTCTCTGCGTTCTGACAATCATAAAATGCATATTCTCCCAGATGTGTAATACCTTCATTTACCTGTATAGTTTTTATATTATTCCTTTCTTCATACCATGGTGCATATCGAAGCTCTGTTTTGGGATAATCATACATCTCTCCATTACCGGTTAACGACAGCACACCTTCTTCCGACAATTGCCACGTTATATTCTCACCGCATTTGTGAAAGTCCTTGTCTTCCTCTTCACCTTCATATGTCCACTTTAAATCTCCACCAAAATCTTTCGTCGTAATCTCTAACGTATATGTTGTATTATCTTTCGGATAATAACACGTAGCTGTAACCCCGCCAAACGATACATCTTTTATCACAGGTGCATCACCCGTAAATACAACTTCGTTTAATGCTTTGCAATTATAAAATGCATAATTATCCACAAGGCTAATCTTCTCCGGAAGAATAATCTTTTCTATCCCTGTACAATTTTGGAAACAGTATGGACTAATTGTAGTCAGTTCATTTGAAAGTACAATCTCATTCAATCCTGTACATCCGCCAAAAGTCTTTTCCCCCAATATCCTCACTGTATCAGGCAATACAATCTTCTGTAATGATATACACCCGGAAAAAGCACTTTTTTCTATTCTTTCAATTCCCGTCGGCAGTTCTATTCCATCCAGCTTTTTACACCCGGAAAACACTCCTTCTTCTATCGCAGTCACTTGTCCAGGGATTTCAAATGAAGTTAACTGACTGCATCCGGAAAAGGCATATTTTTCTATCTGTGTCACATTATCGCTATGGCTGACATCCCTTAATGATGTACAATTCGAAAATGCCTGATAACCAATCTTTTCTACATCATCCGGGATGGTTATACTGCTCAAACTTGTACAGTCATAAAACATTCCTTCTCCGATTTCTTTTATTTTTGCCGGCAAATGTACCATTTCCAATTGTTTTGCTCTACTAAAAACATATTGTCCCATGTTTACTACTGAATCTGGTATATCCATTCTTTTCAGACTTGTACAATTACTGAATGCAAATGTTCCTATACTCGTTACTCCCTCAGGTATTCTCAAATCCACGACAGATTCACACCCATTAAAAACGTCTTCTCCTATATCAGTCACTGCATCTGGTATTACAATACTTTCTAACTTTGTACATCCCGCAAAAAGACCATCTTCCAGCCTTGTAAGGTTTTGAGAAAGTTGAATTTCTTTTACCCCTGTAGAATTATAAAATGCATATGCACCAAGCGTCTTTATATTGTCAGAAAGTTCTATCTTCGTTAAATTTGTACAACCTGCAAGTGCATATTCTCCAATATTTTGCACACTGTCTGGTATATCAATTTGCCCAAAATCATTATAGGAAAATCCACCTTCACCAATACTTGTTACTGAATTCGGTATTCTAACACTTGTCAAGCGACAATTTCGAAATGTGTATGGTTTAATCTCTGTTGTCCCATCTGGAATTGTCAAATTCACCAGTTTTGTTCCGTCTATGTATAATTCTGCCTTATTATCACGAGGAGTATTTCCGCCCCACATAGGTGTCGAAGCCTCGTTTTCAAAGTCTATATTCATCCATACATCCAGGCTCGGAATCGTGACTTTCTGTATCTTTCCGGTCGTTCGAAATGCGTTCTCATCCACTTTTTTTATTCCGCTTCCCAAAGACACCTGTTTTATTGGAACAACTGAGATAGTATTACATCCATCAAATGCATATTTCTCTATTACTTCCACAGTGTTCCCAATAACAATCTCTTCCAATGGTATGCATGAGCTATTATAATCTAATCCCGTTTCCATAAATGCATAAGAGCCCACACTTGTTATACCATCTTCTATCACAATTTTTTTAATATAACCTCTATAACCACTCCATGGACAAGTTGGGCAATAATATTTCCAATCATATTCATACGAATCCATTGGTCCTGTCCCAGACACTACAAATGTTCCATCTGAATATAATGTATACGTTGCATTATCCCCACATTTCCCGGTTGTTACAGTTGCTACATTATTCGCTGCGCTTTCATATGCCGCTGTATCTGCATAACTGTTCCCATATTCATCTGCTTCTTTTTCCTGAGCTGAAGCGGATTCCTGATTTTCTATTTGAGCTTTTTCCGGGGTCTGTTCAGGAACAGATTCCTGATTTTCTATTTGAGCTTTCTCTTCCGTCTCTGGAACAGACTCCCGATTTTCTATTTGGATTTTCTCCTGAGACTGATTGATTCCGTTTTCATCTTCTGCATATGTCAATGTCCCCGGAATTACCGTATTCGCAATCGTTGCCATGGTAACAAATGCCGCAAAAATTTTCCGACCTTTTTCCTTTAAATATTTCCTCCTCATACATTCCTCCATAACTTTTCATCCTATGCCAACTTTTACACTCCCAAGCCTTATCTTTAAATATTTAATTGTATTAACCCCCAGAAAACCTCTTCTTTCCTATTCCACCGTAACACTCTTAGCCAGATTTCTCGGCTTATCCACATCCAGACCTTTCGCAACGGATACATAATATCCCATCAACTGCAATGGAATCACAGCAAGTGATGTTGCAAAATGTTCATCCGTCTCCGGAATATATACCGTAAAGTCTGCGCTTTCTTCTATATTGTAATTACCTGCTGTTGTAAGTCCCATCAGATATGCACCACGGCTCTTGCATTCTACCATGTTGCTGACTGTCTTTTCGAATAATGCAGATTGTGTCAGCACACCAATTACAAGTGTTCCATCTTCGATCAAAGAAATCGTTCCGTGCTTTAATTCTCCAGCTGCATATGCCTCTGAATGAATGTAACTGATTTCTTTCATCTTCAGGCTGCCTTCCATACAGATTGCATAGTCGATTCCACGTCCGACAAAGAATACATCTTTTGCATTCATCTGCTTTGCTGCGAACCACTGGATACGTTCTTTATCTTCCAGGATTCTCTCAATCTTCTCCGGGATCTGCTGCATATCTGCTATATAACCTGCGTACTGCTCTTCTGCGATCTGCCCACGGATCTTTGCAAACTGTACTGCAAGTGTATACATGGCAATCAACTGTGTACTGTACGCCTTTGTCGTTGCAACGGATATCTCCGGTCCTGCCAGTGTATAGAATACATTCTCTGCTTCACGGGCAATAGAAGAACCTACCACATTCACGATTCCAAGCGTCTTAATGCCTCTCGCCTTTGCTTCACGGAGAGCTGCCAGACTGTCTGCCGTCTCACCGGACTGACTGATCACGATTACCAGTGTATTCTTGTCCAGAATCGGATTTCGGTAACGGAATTCTGATGCCAGTTCTACTCTTACCGGTATTCTTGCCAGATCTTCCAGCACATACTGTCCGACCATACCAACATGATATGCCGATCCACATGCAACGATCTGGATCGCACTGATATTCTTGATCTCGTCATCCGAAAGACCTACTTCCGAAAGATCAATCACACCATCTTTTAATACCGAATTCAATGTGTCTGCAACTACCTTCGGCTGTTCGTGGATCTCTTTCATCATGAAATGCTCATAGCCGCCTTTTTCTGCTGCTTCTGCATCCCACTCAATCTTCTTGCACTCTTTTTCGATCTCGTCTCCATCCAGGTTGTAGAATGTAATCTCCCCTTTGCGGACACGCGCCATCTCCTGATTACCGATATAATATACATTTCTTGTATATTTCAAAATAGCCGGTACATCGGATGCAATATAAGACTCTCCATCTGCCACACCAAGAATCATCGGGCTGTCTTTTCTTGCAACGTAGATCTCTTCCGGGAAATCTTTGAACATCATAACCAGAGCATACGAACCTCTGATACGGACGATTGCATGATTGACTGCCTCTACCGGATCTCCGCTGTATTTCTTATAATAATAATCTACCAACTTTACTGCTACCTCTGTATCCGTCTCAGAGTAAAATGTATATCCTTTACGGACTAATTTACTCTTCAGTTCCTGATAGTTCTCGATAATACCATTATGTACCGCTACCACATTGCCATCATCACTGACATGCGGATGTGCATTATTCTCAGACGGTTCACCATGTGTTGCCCATCTGGTATGTCCGATTCCACAGGTTCCCTTTACAGACTTTCCACCGTTCGTCTTCTCTGCTAAGATCTTCAGACGTCCTTTCGCCTTTAATACTTCTGCATCTTTTGATCCGTCCCTTACTGCAATACCCGATGAATCATATCCACGATATTCCAGTTTCGACAATCCGTCTAAAAGAATCGGTGCTGCCTGATGTTCCCCTGTAAATCCTACTATTCCACACATATTACTTTTCTCCTCTGTACTTTCCTTCTTCTACCCATACAATCTATGTCACATAAGCTATGTACGCAAATATCTATGCCGCCGCATATCCTTTTTCTTTTACCACACGGACCACCTGGTCTACATATTGTCTGCAGATTTCTTCTGTCTCTGCTTCTACCATCACACGCAGTACCGGTTCTGTTCCTGATTCGCGTACCAGAATACGTCCTGTATCTCCAAGTGCGTCTGTCACAGCCTGTACAGCTGCCTGCACATCCGCATCATCCTGCGCTGCCTTCTTATCTGTTACACGGACATTCTCCAGTACCTGTGGATAGATGGTCAGGTCTTCCATCAGTTCACTCATTTTCTTCTTTTTCCCAAGCATTGCCTGCATCATCTTAAGACTCGTCAGGATTCCATCACCTGTAGACGCATATTTTGAGAAAATAATATGACCGGACTGTTCTCCTCCGAGAATACAATTGTTCTTCATCATATATTCATATACATACTTATCTCCGACTGCGGTCTTTGCATAACCTATTCCAGCCTCATCGAATGCCTTGTATAAGCCAAAATTCGACATTACGGTCGTTACAACTGTATTATTCTCCAGCTTGCCACGCTCTTTCATATATTTTCCGTAAATATAAAGGATCGCATCACCATCAACCAGATGTCCCTTTTCATCCACGCAAAGGCATCTGTCTGCATCACCGTCATAAGCAAATCCGACATCCAGCCCTTTTTCAACAACGAATTTCTGTAGCCCCTCAATGTGTGTAGAACCTGCATTATTATTGATATTCGTTCCATTTGGCTCGGCATTGATCACATAAGTCTTCGCTCCAAGTGCATCAAATACAGACTTTGCAACATTCCATGCACTTCCGTTGGCACAGTCCAGTCCGACTTTTATACCTTTGAATGAGTAGATTCCCAGAGAGATCAGATATCCTATGTAACGGTTTCTTCCAGACACATAATCCACGGTACGGCCAATCTTCGATGTGTGTGCAAATGGGATTTCCGCATATTTCTGTCCGAATACTTCCAGGTTTCCATCCAGATATGCTTCTACCAGAGCAATCGTCTCTTCTTCCATCTTCTCGCCATTGCCATTGATCAGCTTGATTCCGTTATCATAGTATGGATTATGGCTGGCTGAAATCATGATACCGCAGTCGAACTCGTCCACTCTTGCAACATAAGCTACGGACGGTGTCGTCGTTACATGTAATAAATAAGCATCTGCTCCCGATGCCACCAGTCCTCCAACCAATGTGTATTCAAACATATAGCTGGATCGTCTGGTATCCTTTCCGATTACGATACGAACCGAGGATTCTTCCCCTTTCTGTCTTTTCAGTTCACCATAGTACCAGCCGAGGAAGCGGCCGATCTTATAGGCATAGTCTGCTGTTAAGTTGTTATTGGCTTCTCCACGGAAGCCGTCTGTTCCGAAGTATTTTCCCATTATATATTTTTTCCTTTCAAATGTATCTTTTATATCTTTATTATAATCCTCTTTTGTAGAGTCCTAATACGGATTTTAGTATAACAGATTCTTTATAATATGTCCAAAATATATTACTCATTTTAGGAAGTTGTTCGCTCCAAATTTACTGAAGCTATATATTTCTGGTGATGGATTTCATCCCAGATTATCTTTTTCTCACCAACAATTCTCGTCTTATTGCTTCGCTTACCCCTGTCCAGTCTGCATAAGTCAGGTCAGCTTCCGCAAGCATCTCTATAATATCATTGTCTTCTAAATCAAACTGCGTAAGTTTCACATCATCCAATTTCGTTCCATCCATAAGGCACCCCACCCAGTTCGCACTGAATATCTTTGCTCCGGTAAAGTCGGCTCTGCTAAGATCTGCCTGATTAAAATCTGCACTCAGAACTATCACCCCGTCAAAATTTGACGCTGTAAGATCTGACGCACCAAATCTGGTTCCGTTTAATACTGTTTTGCAAAAATATGCACCTTCCAAATCCGCAAGTTCAAAATTAGCATCTTCTAATTCTGCCCTGGTAAAATCGGCCGTCGCCAAGTGTGCTCCCGAAAAATCTGTCCCATGTAAATCTGCATTACTGAAATCTGCTTTATCTGCCGTGACCATACATAAAGAAGCATCCGCCATAAAACAATTCTGAAATGACACATGCGACAAAATACTATTTTCTAAACAACTATTTTCTAATCTAACATTATCAAACTGCCATTCTCTTAAATCTGCTTCAGATAAATCCACACAAGACAAATCCATTTCTGTATATTGTTTTATAAAATTTGCCTGTATACTTTTTAAATTATCTTCATATATTCGCACCATATCCATACATTCACTATAAGAGTGTACTTCTATTCTTGCTTTTTCCCCCTGTCTGCCATTAAAGAAAGGATAATCTTTACAAAATCCTCTCATAATCACATCTTCTAAAATCTTGGAAAACTGTTTTTGTGTTATCTTTTTCTGATCTACATACAAATTTTCATTTTTTATAATCTCACCCATGAACCTTAAAATTTCAACATTTAACACATTATCAGAAAGAACATAAAATAACTTTTGCATCATGTCTGCATCATCCGATTCCTTTACACTTCTATATAAAGCTTCTATTATTGAGATTGCCGCTAAATATTCATAAAATGTCTTATGGATAAATTCTATCTCCGACTGCTGCCAGTCCATCTCGTCCAATTCTTCTCTCAAAAAGAACAGCAGCACTAACTTAGATGGATTATCTTCCTGATGTATCTGAATCCATCTCCTGCATAATTCTTCATGTCCCATAGATTTACAATACTCATAGATCTGACCGATTCCCACTGATCTGCTATTGTATTTGTAAGCGCATCCGCCTAAATCATGCAACATCTGCTGATATTCCAGATATTCTTTCGATTTAAAATAAATCTCCCGTTCAGAAACACGATTGTATTCCCTGGTATATATATGTTTAAAGATTGCATCGTACAGTTCTGCCGTATTCTTAAAATCTTCAAATCTACAATCCGTATGACGAATTGTCCAGACAACCAGAAACATCAACAACGGTGATTTACTTAATTCTTCGAAGCGAGAATTGCCTAAAGGCATTTGATAATCAATCTCAAATGCCTTCATTAATTTTCCTCAATACAACTCCCTCAAATCTTCTTCCTGCAAATTGCAAGGATCATATACCTCTTTTTCTTCATTAATAATCATATATTCGTCCAGAAACAACGGCATGATTTCCAATTCTTCACACTGAATTTCTTCTACTACCTGTTGAATAATCTGAGTCCTTCCACTCACTATACATGCACATGATACTGGCCAGTCATACATTTCCAATTCCCGTACCAATTCCTGCGATTTTTCATATACCTTATATTTTATTTCATCCAGTCCATCCAGTATTAAAAGACGTTTTCCCGTACAGGCTGTATCCCAAAAGTACGGATATTCTTTCTTTATGTAACTTCTAACCGTCTCCAATGCACTCTCTGTCTCAACAAACAACAATCTATGCAGTTCAACAAATGCAACCAAACCATCTGTTTTTTCTCGAGCGGTCATTGTTGCTGCAACCATTTTAACCAGTGATGATTTTCCACTCCCCGGTTCGCCATGCAGCATCAATAGTGGCGGCATTTCCTGTTCATACCATTTCCATATATATTCCGTTGTGTCAACAATTTGGGAACGTCCATTCAACCGGCCACCTGGCATATTACATTCCTGCAATTTTCCATGCATGGAAATGTAGATTTGCTGCAAGGTGATATCTTCTTTTAAAATGCTCTGAAAAATCTGCTTTCTGATTTTTTCCTGCGTCTTTTCTTGCTGTAGCTTTTTCTGCTGCTTTTCGGTATTTCGTTCAGATTTTTTCTGGTTCTGCTGTTGCTCCATATATCTTATAATCTGTTTTGTAATATTCTCGTCCCTTGCAGTTATCTGTTCCTGCAGACTTCCCATCATTTGCAGCATATACCAGTCACGCAATGCCGCTCTCTCTACAATCTCGCCATAAAACTGTCTGTACCATACTTTTACATTTCTTCCTGCAATCGGATTCGGGTTTAGATGTTACGCATCAAATTATAGTTCCCACCTACGGCAAATTTACCGCAGAATAGATTCGACATCATCTTCACACTGCC